>JAIVHN010000008.1 GCA_020201015.1 Spirochaeta sp.
ACCTGAAGGCCTGCAAAAGTTAGGCGTGGTGCTTGTTTCCATGGGAGTAGTAGCGCTTGCTCTGCTCGGATTTCGGTTCTACTAGAGCTTTATCAATGCAGTAAGGGCCGCCGGTCGCGCATGCGTCCGGCGGCCCTATTTCGTTACGCGGATCTTCAGCCAAAAATCGGTGGTCGGCAAAGCCTGAGCTTAAGCTTCAACGAGAAGGATCTGCAGGTCACAGACGTTGGTATTTGTTGGCCCGGTCTTGTAGAGCGCACCGGCGCCGTCCAAGAACTCATACGAGTTGTTGGCAGCCAAGGCGTCCTGCACGCTGAGCGAGGCCGACCGTGCCGTGGCTAGGATCTCTGAGGATGCAAAACCTCCGGCCGCGTCGGTGGGCCCGTCGTTGCCGTCGGTAGCGGCCGAAAGAAAGGTCACGCCATCATAGGCCTGTGGCCGCCGCGCAATCTCCGCCAGGAACGCAACCGCCATTTCCTGGTTTCGCCCGCCTTTTCCGGTTCCCCGAATAGTAACGGTTGTTTCTCCACCAGCAAGAACGCATGCAGGCAAGGCGCATGCCTTTGCGCCAGCGACGAGGTCCACCGCGATGGCAGAGTAGAACTTAGCAATTTCGCGGGCTTCACCGGTTATCTGCGAGCTCAAGACCAAGGTGTTATAGCCAAGTTCCTCGGCCTTCACGCGTGCCGCCTCAAGCGCCTGGGCATTGGTGCCTATAAGTACGTTGTGGACATAATTGAATGTTGGGTCTGTGGGTTTTGGTGTATCCAGTTTCGGGTTGTCCTTACACGCCTGCAATAGACCAGCAACCTTAGATGGAATCCGGTCCTGTAACTGATAGCGCAGTACTACATCCCATGCATCTGCTCCGCTGTCAGGATCGGGCACGGTAAGGCCGGAAGCAATGCTCTCCAGATTATCTCCCACAACATCGGAAAGAATGAGGCTAAGGACCGTAGCTGGCGCAGCGTGCGCCGCAAGCCGTCCCCCTTTAATTGCCGAGATGTGTTTGCGAATAGTATTAATCTCCTGGATCGTGGCTCCGCTCGACAACAAGAGAGTAGTTGTTTCCTGCATATCGCTCAGAGTTAAGTTGTGCTCACCTTCGCTATAGGGAAGGGTGAGCAGCGCAGAGCCGCCACCGGATATAAGCACTATACAGAGGGTCGCTTCATCCGCCTCTGAGGCGATACGGACCTGCTCTTGGGCTGCCCTGATGCTGTTCTCGTCCGGCAGCGGGTGCCCTGCCTCGATGGTTCCGATCTTGGACAGTGGAGCGGTATGCCCGTACTTAACCGAGATCACACCCTCCGAAATTCGGTTACCAAGGACCTGCTCTACCGCACGAGCCATTTTCGCGGTGGCTTTGCCCGCTCCAAGTACGACAATGCGGCGGAAGCCAGCGAGATCAAGCTCGTGCCGTTCATTCTCGGTAGACACAACAAGGTGGTTGTTCTCAATACTCAGCGCCTGCTCAATCATCTGCTCCGGGTCCACACGATCAAGCGCGGCGCGAGCAATTGTTTCTGCGTGGGTTTGATTCATAATGGTAGTATTGTAGCAGTAAAACTGTAGTACGCAAGAGTAGGGTGGAATCATGTGCTGACCGAGCGGTTTAACCGCGTTAGCGGCCAGCACATACTCCTTGCCGACGGTATCAGGCTACTGGGCCGTAGTACCGCCGTCTACGGTGTAGAAACTCCCGGTCAAATAGCTTGCCTCGTCCGAGAGCAACATGACTGCGAGGTTGGCGACCTCTTGGGGAGTTCCGTAGCGGCCAAGGGGGACAATTCCCTTAAACGCGTCTTCTTCCTGAGCGCCAACATTCTTCTCAATGCTGCTCATCATGCGGCCTTTAATCGGGGCAGGGCAGATTGCGTTAACCCGGATATTCTTCTCGGCCAACTCAAGTGCGGCGACGCGTGTCATCCCAATAACCGCGTGTTTTGAAGTAACATACCCAATAAGCCCAGGCGAGCCTTGCAGTCCGGCAACACTTGCGGTGTTCACAATTGCAGCCCCACTTTCCATGTGCGGAATTACACTCTTCATACCAAGGAACATACCTTTTACGTTCACCGAGATCACCTTGTCAAAGGCTTCTTCTGGATAGTCGGTAATTGGTGCTGCAGGGCCTTCTATACCTGCATTGTTGAGAAAAGAGTCAATGCGGCCCCACAACTCCACCGCCTTCTCTGCATAGGCTTGGCAATCCGCGGCCTTTGAAACATCGGCCACGAAACCCTCGGCAGTTCCACCTGCAGCCTGAACCGCGTCCACGGTCTTGGCAATCGCGTCATTGTTCATGTCCACAACCAGGACTTTTGCCCCTTGTTTCGCCAGGGTGACACAAACTGCACGTCCAATATCGCCCCCCCCGCCGGTCACAACAGCAACTTTTCCGTCAAAATTCAACATGGTAGCCTCCTGTCACTCATGGCTAAGCTTACTATAGCTTCTAAATCCAGTGTAACATGGAGAGTTGTAGCCGGCGAGTACAAGTTACATTGATTTCCCCGAACGGAAACTCTCAAAGTTAATAATCACGTTCAGCAGTATTCCTACAATTGCGGCAAGTGCAAGCCCGCCCAGTTCAAAGGTCCCGGTTTGGAAATTGGCGCCCCCAAGACCTAAAACCAGCATTGCTGAAGAGATGATAAGCGGTCGGGGGTCGTCCATGTTCACGTGGGCATCAATCATGTTGCGAATACCTATGGAACTAATCATGCCAAAGAGAAGTACAGAAATGCCCCCAATCACCGGGCCAGGTATACCGGCAATAAGCGCGGTGAACTTAGGTACGAGCGACAGTATGATAGCGAAAACGGCCGCAATCTGCATAACAATTGGCGTATGTACCCCGGTGAGAGCCACAGCGCCGGTGTTTTCACTGTAGGTCGTGTTTGCCGGGCCGCCAAGCAGTGCGGATATTGATGTCGCAATTCCGTCGCCCAACAGGGTGCGAGTCACACCGGGATCTTTGAGGTAGTCCTTTTTCACGACATTGCCGATTGCAATTACATCGCCAAAATGTTCTACAACTGTGACAATTGCAATGGGAACCGTCATGAGAATTGCGGTGGTTGAAAAGCGTGGCAACATAAAGGCTGGCAGTCCAAACCAGCCTGCTTCAGCTATTCCTCCGAAATCGACAATTCCCAGTATCGCCGAAAGAAGGTAGCCAGCAACGAGGGCGACAAGCACCGGCAGTGTCGAGATAAACTTCCAGCCAAATTTCAGCGCTCCAACCTTCACAAACACCGCTACGGCAAAGGTAAAGATTGCAACCGCCCATGCTCCACCCGTCCCAATTGTGTCCAGCACCCAGCCCGGCGAGTTCACGCCGCCAGCACTGTCTATGGCTACCGGAGCAAGAATGAGACCAATGAGAATGATGATAGGACCGGTCACATGGGGTGGAAGAATCAGCTTGAGCACTTCGTAGGACACGAACCGAAAGATGAAACCAATGACCAAGTACACAAGGCCTGCAACCATAATACCGCCAGTTGCATAGGCAAGATTACCCCCGGAAGCCGCGCTCACCGCAAGGATTGGAGGAATGAAGGCAAAGGAGCTTCCGAGGAAGACCGGCATCTTGCCTTTGGTCACGAAATGGAAAATTAAGGTACCAAGTCCTGCTGCGAACAAGGTAACCCCGATATCGAGCCCGGTGATGATTGGCACCAAAACCGTGGCACCAAACATTACAAAGGTGTGTTGTAGCCCCAGCACCACGGTTTTGGGCTCAATTCTATTTGCCGTTATATCCGATACATCCGACATAAAACCCTCCTATTTTTTTACCAAGCAAAAAGCCCGGCCCAAATTGTCGCACTGTGTACCGGAAAGGCCGTTTGTATCAAGTTGAGCTAAGCGCTAATTGACCAATCCGACTGGAAAAGTTGGGAAAAACACATACACTTTGGTGGTATGTACAAGGTACGCCTCAGCAGACTCCCAGTTGCGTCAGTGGTGCTTCTCCTGCTCACCGCGCCTCTCCTGCACTCGCAGACCGATGGGCCCACCGCGCTTCACTGGGCAGCCGGGCGTGGGCATACCGAGATCGTACGTGTGCTCATTGATAACGGTGCCGAGCTTGAGGCGCTGGACTACCTTGGGCGCACTGCTTTGCACGCCGCCCATCGGCATCCGAGTACCGTGCAGGTCTTGGTGGAGGCTGGCGCCAACGTTAATGCACGCGATAGTTTCGGCGCTACGCCGTTGCACATGGGAGTCCGTATACCCGAAACAGTCGAGCTACTGATTAACTTTGGTGCCGAAATCGACTCAACTGACGGACTTGGGCGTTCGCCGCTTGATTTGGCGGTAAGGGGTGGTTCCTCACGGCGAAACCTGCGCGTTGTGAACGCCTTGGTTGCGGCCGGTGCGCGTTGATTTTTCTGGTCAACGGTAGCCGCAGCGCTGCTTTTGCGCTACATTCCACAAAGCAATGCGAATACAATATCCATTCTCGGCCGTGGTTGGGCAAGAAGCCCTAAAAACCGCGCTTATCTTATGTGCTATTGACTCCGGCCTTGGTGGCGTTCTTATACAGGGGCATAAAGGCACTGCCAAAACTACCACAGTTCGTGGAATTGGTTCACTCATTCCCGGAATTAAGGTGCGTTCGGGCTGCCGTTTCAACTGCGATCCGGCGGATCCGGCGGAGCTGTGTGACGTATGCACAAACGCCCAATCGGAGGTCGTAACTGCACCAAGTCCGGTGGTGAACCTGCCGCTTAATCTTACCGAGGACCGCTTGGTGGGCAGCATGGATGTGAGCGCGGCTTTGACACGTGCAGAACGGCGCTTTGACCCTGGTTTGCTTGCGGCGGCACACCGCGGAATTCTCTATGTCGATGAAGTAAATCTTTTGTCGGACCACTTAGTTGATATGTTGCTCGACGTTGCGGCGTCAGGCGAGAACATTGTAGAGCGTGAGGGAATGTCATATCGGCACCCTGCGGAGTTCGTTCTGGTGGGTACTATGAACCCGGAGGAAGGCGAACTGCGGCCGCAGTTTTTAGACCGCTTTGGTTTGTGCGTGCAGGTAAACTCGGTGCGCGACGTTGGGGCGCGGCGTGAAATTGTCCGGCGCCGCATGGCCTTCGAGCGCGATCCTGAGGCTTTTGTCTTAGAGTATTCCGATGAGGAAGACCTGCTACGGCGACAGATTGCGCTCGCCAGAACTCGCTTGTCGGCAGTGCATATTGCCGAGGAGGCGTGGGATTTCGCGGTTCGGGTGGCAGTAAATGCGGGAGTGCAGGGTCACCGTGCTGAACTCACCATTATGAAAACTGCGGTGGCTTTGGCCGCTTTCCTCGAGCGGGATGAGGTAGGTTTGCGACATGTAAGCGAGGCAGCACGCCTTGTGCTGCCCCACCGCATGAAAAGTTCGCCCTTTGCAGATGAAGAGCAGACCAGTGCCGATATCGACGACCTCATAGCTGGAGCTGCTGGCGAAGACGCCAAATACTGTGGACTGGGCTCCGTCCGAGGACGGAATGTATGATATCGACGCGATGGCCGTCCCCGGCCCAAATGCAGCCGGTGGGATCGTGTTTGAGTTTCTGGAAAAAAAAAATTCACAAAAGCACCGGCGCCCGGCGCAGTTGAAATAGATCTTTCCCTCTCCGGTATCAAGCGGGTTGCTACACGCAGCGCTAAGCGGGGCGCTACCGGCGCTGGCAGCTCCGGCCGGCGCGTGGGTGTAGAGCAGCTGCCTGCTGGAGCAACGTTCAGTGGGGTTGTTCCGGCAGCGAGTCTTCACGCGGCCGCTTTAGCTGGACGCCACCGCCCTGAGCGTCAAGACCTGAGACGAGCTGTGCGCAAAGCTCCTGTAAGCGCGGTTGTTGTCTTTGTTTTGGACTGTTCAGACTCAATGCAGACCGAGGCGCGCATAACCGCGGCACAAGGTGCGGTCATTGGTCTTTTGACCCCGATATATCAGAGTCGTTACGAAGTTGCGGTTGTTGTGTTCCAGGATGAAGAGGCGAAAATCGTCCTGCCAGCATCTCGCAGTGTCGCTCGTGCGCGCAATGTGTTAAAGAATCTCTGGATTGGCGGAGCAACTCCGCTTGCACAGGGGCTTATAGAGGCTCGACGCGAGGCACGGAATGTGCGGGCTAAAGCCCCCGGAGTCGAGGCGCTACTTGTCCTGCTTTCCGACGGCGAGTCGAATGTTCCACTGCAACCTGGCGGCTCTATTACTCGGGAACTCGACGACGTGACCAATCTTTTACAGGCTGAGCGGATTCGGGTTCTTGCGGTAGACAGCGGTGCAAGCATAGAAGGACAACGCACCTTGCAACGGATTGCCGAAGGCACCGGTGGCACCTATATGAGACTTGAACGGATGCGTGCTCAAGGTGTGTACAAGGCCGTCATGCACGCAATCCGCTAGTGTCATGATTCATGTCGGGGTATATCGTTTCCGGCACTTTTTTGCTTTTCCGCAACGCATCAGGCTACTCAACCATTTGCCACTACGTGAGTATTGGGATACTATGGTGCGCAACTCTCAAATAAAACTCTCAAAGAGCGGAGGTGGTGGAAAACATGATACTAACAGTGGGACTATGGGCGGCGGCGCTCGGGGGTGTTGCGGCACTTCTTTTTGCCTTCGTGCGTACCAAATGGATTTACAAACAGACACTCGAAGAGGGGGACCTTAAGCGCATTTCAGGTTATGTAACCGAGGGCGCTATGGCATTCCTCAGCCGTGAGTATCAGGTGCTCATTCCTTTTGTCCTGATAGTAGCGGCTTTTTTGGCGGTGGCTAATACCGGTTATATTCGGTTGCAAGCCGGGTCCTTTGTTCTCGGCGCGTTATTCTCGGGCCTTGCTGGCTTTATAGGAATGCGCGTTGCAACTGCTGCGAACTCCCGCACTACTCATGCCGCGCTTCAAGGGCCGAATGCTGCTCTCAAGGTTGCCTTCTCCGGTGGTACCGTCATGGGTATGAGTGTGGTCGGTCTGGTTCTTTTAGGCATTGCTATTGTGCTTGGCGGTGGCGTGTTCTTCCTTGGATCGGATCCCGATACCCTACGCTATACGCTTCTTCCGGTCCTCTCGGGCTTCTCACTTGGTGCAAGTTCCATTGCGCTGTTTTCTCGTGTTGGTGGAGGCATTTTCACTAAGGCTGCGGATGTCGGTGCCGACCTGGTCGGTAAAGTTGAGGCTGGAATTCCCGAGGACGACCCTCGTAACCCTGCCGTTATTGCGGACAATGTTGGTGACAATGTTGGCGACGTAGCCGGTATGGGCGCTGACCTCTTTGAGTCCTTTGTAGGGTCCCTGGTTGGTACTATGATTCTGGCGCTCACGGTTACTGGTGGAGAGGGGATACAACTACGGCTTTTGTCCTTCCCACTCATTCTTAGCGCAATTGGTGTGGTGGCCTCCGTCATTGGTGTACAGCTTGTCCGCACTAAGCCGGGTCAGTCCGCCCAGGTGGCATTGAATACCGGAACCTTTGGCGCTGCAATACTGGCGGCCCTGCTGTCCATTCCTGCGATCTTCTGGGTGCTTGGCGGACAGACATTTTATGCAGGCTCCGGACCATGGCATCTGTTTTTTACTACCGTTATCGGGCTCGCAGCCGGTGTAGCTATTGGACTCCTTACCGAGCTTTTTACCGGTACTAACACCCGTCCGGTAAACGCAATTGTAAAATCGTGTGAGACAGGTGCGGCAACGACAATCATTACTGGAATTGGCATGGGTATGCTCTCCAGCGTCTTTCCTATTCTGGTTATAGGTGCGGCAATCTTCGGTAGTTTTGCCCTTTCCGGTCTTTACGGAATTGGCATTGCCGCTGTTGGTATGTTGGTTACTCTTGGTATACAGCTTGCGGTCGATGCCTACGGGCCTATTGCGGACAATGCTGGCGGGCTTGCGGTTATGGCAAACTATCCATCCGAGGTTCGCGACATCACCGACGAGCTCGACGCGGTTGGAAACACTACTGCGGCAATTGGTAAGGGTTTTGCAATCGGGTCGGCTGCCCTCACTGCGGTCATACTTTTTACCTCCTTCCGTGAGCAGTCGGGTGCCGGTGTAATTGACCTCATGTCGATTCCGGTGCTGGTTGGTGTCTTTTTCGGCGCAGGTATTCCTTACCTGTTCAGTGCACTCTCCATGAACGCAATTGGAAAGGCGGCCTTTGCCATGATTGAGGAAGTTCGTCGCCAGTTCCGTGAGAAACCAGGTATCCTTTTGGACACCGAAAAGCCGGACTACAGTCTCTGCGTAGATATCAGCACTAAGTCGGCCCTTCGGGAAATGATGTTCCCTGGAATAATTGCAGCGGCAACGCCGGTGCTGGTAGGCTTTACAGGTGGAATAGACATGCTGATTGGTCTTTTGGTAGGGGTCACTGCATCCGGCGTCGTGCTGGCCATTTTCATGTCCAACGCGGGTGGTGCTTGGGACAATGCTAAGAAGATGATTGAAGGCGGCGCAAGTGGTGGCCGTGGATCGGACGCCCACAACGCCTCGATTGTCGGTGACACCGTAGGTGATCCTTTTAAAGACACCGCCGGTCCCTCGTTGAACATCCTTATTAAACTAATGGCTGTGGTCAGTCTGGTGATTGCGCCAATGCTACAACGCTACTGGGGGTAGTTGAAATTATGAGCAACGATAAACACCTTTATCTAATTCTGCATCCAAATCCGTCCTTGGTTGGATCGCAATACAGTCCGGAACAGTTTGCACGGCACTATGTGGCAGGTTCCACTCGCCACTACGACGGCAAGGTTATCTTTGCTGAAATCGATCCAAGCTTCCGGCATCCGGCTTTTCCAATAGATGAAGCTTTGGAAGAACTGGTTCCTCATGAGGACGGGCGGCCGAAGGCCACTAAGTTCATCTCGGTATACCGTGTTCTTGAACACGTGGATACTGAGAAAATCAACAAGGTTTACTTGACTTCGCCGGAAGCGGCCTGTCTTGAGTTGGTACCGGATGATCCGGACCAGATCGAGACGCGAGCCGCAGGCGTGCTGCGCGTTTTTGCCGAGATTACCCCGGTACGCATGTTGGTGCTCAGTAAGCTGAATATCATGGAGTTTGGTGACTCCATTACCGACACAAGCAGCACAAAAAGTGTGCCGACGTTATTCTACACGCAGTTGGAATTTGACACTGAAGCATTTCTGAGTGACTTTGAAGTGAACCCGCTCATGCAGCCCCCAATTCCGGGCTTGCACCCATCCAAGCTCCGTGATGCAATTGTTGATCTCAAGATCAAGCACAACAAGATCTCAAAAGGGTTGGCGCTTGACAGCACCTTAAATCGCATTCCGTATCGCCTTATTCGCCATGGCTTCATGTTCACGACCTCCGACGGCAAACGCCGCTTCTTTCGCATGCCGAAGGCACGGCAGATTGAAGAAATAAACTATAAGTTCTGGAAGAGCATGTAGATGTCTCTCGACCCCGGGGGCTCCCCCGGGGTCGATCATGAACCAATGAGTGACCACGCGTCGAGATGCTGCAAAGATTAATGAAAAATTGGTAACGGAACCTCACAGCGTATGCGGAGTGTGAAACATGAGAAAGAGTAGACAGGTCTGGGGGCTCCGCTCTCTGGGAGCTCGTGTGAGCATTCCTATAGTTCTCATCTTGGTCTTCTTTTTCGGATCCTACGCATATATTTTCCGCGCCTCTGACCAGCTATTGGAACGTGCAAACGAAGAAAAGGGTCAACTGCTGGAGTTAGCTCGCGAGATCGGACGCATAAACATTTATGTCCGTAACGGCGTCCTCACGGGTGACGACTCCTATAATCGCGAGGCAATTAACAGCTCTCACCGCGTAGCGGACTTGCTCGGTTGGCTTGGAGAACGCTACCCGGAAGAAGTTCAGGGTTTTGACGAACTATACGAACCGTTCTTCGAGAGCCTGGTGCGTATGAGCACGCTCTATAGCCAGGATCGTATTGGCGAAGCCGAAGAAAGCCTTACCGAAGCCAACGCACACTTTGAGAACTTGTCCTGGATGGAGGCGGCTCTCGCGTTCCAAATCGACGAGGCCCAGACGCTCGAGCGTGAGCGTATCGGCAGTGTAATTCTGGTCATTGCAGTTGTTGGCGTCGCTATTGCGGCTTTTCTTCTTTTGTATCTCATTCCATTCCAAGTTGTACGCCCCATAAAAAGAGTTGTTGGCGAACTTGCCCGTATGGCAGAGGGCGATGCCGACCTAACCCAAGAGTTGCCTGTTATCTCTCGTGATGAGATTGGGGTCTTGTCTACCAACTTTAACCGCTTCTTAGCCTCGCTCGCGGGGGTGGTCTCTACCATACGCTCCTCGGTACATGAACTTGATGGTGTTGGGGCAGAACTCTCCAATATGATGGAGCAAACATCAAGTGCTGTTCGTGAGATGAGTGCCTCGATACAATCTATAGACGACCAAATTACACGCCAGACCGATAGCGTTAGTGAGACGTCGGCTACCGTGGAGCAAATTTCCAGTTCAATTCACAGCTTAGACCGCAGCATTGAAGGCCAAGCCGAGGTTGTTGGTGAGTCATCCGCCTCTATAGAGCAGATGGTCGCTAATATTAGTTCGGTGACACAGAACTTGCAAACGAACTCGGAGAACTTCACTAAATTGCTGAGCGCTACCGAGGAAGGTAAGACAAAGCTTGCAGGAGCTTTAAGCCTTATTCAGGACATTGCCGGACGTTCGGACAGTCTGCTGGCCGCTAACTCCGTTATTCGCAAGGTATCCACCGAGACAAACTTGCTTGCAATGAATGCCGCAATTGAGGCGGCGCATGCGGGTGAGTTTGGCCGGGGCTTTGCGGTGGTGGCGGAAGAGATCCGGAGCTTGGCCGAAAACGCTGCCAAGCAGTCTGCCTCTATATCGCGCGAGCTTAAAGAGGTTAAACAAGCCATCGACTCTGTCGTTGTAGCCTCGAAAGAGGTGGACTATGCTTTTCAAAATGTATCGGTTTCGGTATCGGACGCGCATGGTCTGCAGGTAGAGATGCGAGAGGCCATGGAGGAACAACGAACCGGAACCACCCAGGTATTAGAGGCGCTTGAAGCAATTCGAGATCAGACAACTGAGGTGCGGGGCGGCTCATCTGAGATCAAGACCGCAAGCTCGGCTGTTCTTGAACAAATCCGACTGCTCAAGGATGCTTCAGACGCTTTGCGTCAAAGCATGGACAAGATTGCAACCGGCACTGGGCAGATTGACTCCTCGGTTAACGCGGTTAACGAGAAGAGCGCGGTGAATCGCGAGAACATCAACCGGGTGCTCGAGCAGGTGAATCGGTTCAAGCTTCATGCAGACGCGTAATGCACGCGGGCGCATAATTCACGCGGGTGCGTCATGTGCCAGGCACAACCGATGGCGCGTAATGTGCCGGGTAACCGGTGGCGCTACATTACGAGTGCAGTGATCTTTGGGCACAGCGACTCGGGTTCGTCACAGCAGCCGTTGTGGACATCCTCATGCAGAACCACTGCAGGTTCCCGTGCAACTAAACGAACACTTTCGCCTGGGGCAAAGTAGCGGGTGTACTCGGTATGCGCTAAGTACTCGGTACCGCCGACCTTCACCTTGTAGGTAATATCATGCCCCTTAAACTCACGGGCCGTTACCACTCCTTGTGCGTCACCGTTGTTCGAGGCGGCTGGTTCTACATGCTCGGGCCGAAGCGACAACAGTACTGGACCAAAACGCGGCTCGGAAATTTGCAGTTCGCCTAAAGGAGTGTCTGCATAGGCTCCGTGGCCTACTCCCAGCAGCACATTGGTGCGGCCTAAGAACTGCGCTACAAAACAACTGTGAGGCCGGTGATAAACTTCCTCGGAAGGACCGACCTGCTCAATGCGGCCGTCTCGCATTACCCCAATTCTATCAGAAACCGAAAGCGCCTCTTCTTGGTCGTGGGTGACCAGAATTGCACTCATACCTGTCTTTTTCAGCAAGCTGCGCACCTCGCTCCGGGTTTGTTCCCGCAAGGCGGCATCAAGGTTGGAGAATGGCTCGTCAAGAAGTATGAGTTCCGGCTCTGCTGCTATTGCACGAGCTAACGCAACTCGCTGTTGTTGCCCCCCGGATAACTCGTCCGGCATTCGATCTTCGTAGCCGGAGAGACCCACAAGCAAGAGAACCTCAAGAGCACGATTACGCCGAGCGGGATTCTTCATGCGGTGTAGCCCAAACATGACGTTCTTAAGCACCGAAAGGTGGGGAAACAGAGCATAGTCCTGGAACACAATACCTAGACGCCGGCGTTCGGTCGGGACCGCCAGGAGACACTGGCCGCCAAGGTGAACATCGCCAGCATCAGGCATCTCAAAACCTGCAATCATCCGTAGGGTCGTGGTTTTTCCGCAGCCGCTGGGGCCAAGCAGCCCAAATATTTCTCCCGGCTTTACTGCAAAAGTGACGTTATCTACAACTGGGTCTTGTTCCGGGGAGAACCTTTTGGTGAGACCGGAAACTTCAAGTAGGTTCATGACTGTATATGCTCCTTGGGCATCAATGACGCCCTTCGTATTTCAACATTAATCCAACAAATAAACTAGAAAACAGCACAATTGCCGCGGCGTAGGGTGCCGCTTCGGCCAGCATCGCCTCGGATGTTCTCCCAAAAACCGAAACCGACAAGGTTAGGTAGCCGGTGGGTGCTAACAAAAAGGTTATAGGCAGCTCTTTCATTGCTATGACAAATACCAGCACCATTCCCGCAAGTATGCCACGTCGAAGCGAGGGGAGTACGGTAAAGACAAACGCTTCAAAGCGAGTGCGTCCCAAGGAACGTGCCGCCTCCTCGAGTCGTGGCGAGGACTGGAGCAACGAACTGCGAATTGGGCCGATTGCCAGCGCCAAAAAGTTAATTGAATAGGCCAGTACCAACAGCGGCAATGTCTGATACAGCCACGGTGCGGAGCGTAACGAGAAAAACACCATGGCCAGCGCTAATGCTAAAGGTGGAATAGCGTATCCCACATAGGAAAGTCGCTCTATGCTGCGCGAGATACGCGACGGGTAGCGGATGCGAATGTAAGCTATAGGAAGGGCAAAAAGCCCGGCAACCAATGCCGCCGGGGCGGAGGCGGCCGCCGAACGCATGAATACTCCGGCAAAGTGCAGCGGCTCAATGCTGGGTGGAGAAAGCGTAAGCCAGTAGCTAAGGATGACGGTAGGCAACCCGAGCGAGGCTCCAAAAAGCAGCGTTAGGTACAGGTAGGCGGCAGGGCGCCACCCACCAAGGCGGACAGTCCGCGTTTTGCGTGCCACCCCGGTTGCGACTCGTGCAAGTTTTGCCCGGCCGAGGAGGCGCCCCTCAAGCAGAACGACCGAAAGGCTCATAGTGAGCAACATGAGTGAGAGCCACGCTGCATACACGCGGTTGAACGCCGAACTATACTGAGTGTAGATAGCGTAACTAAAAACTTCGTAGCGCATGAGTGCAACTGCTCCGAAATCGCCCAGAACATACAACGAAATGACGACCGCACCAGCAAGAAAAGCTGGCTTCAAATGCGGCAGCGTGACATACAGAAAGGTCTGTGTTGCGGTGTAGCCAAGGCTGCGCGAGCTTTCCTCAAGTGCCGGGTCGAGCCCCAGTAAAGCCGACCGGAGATTTAGGAAAAGGTAGGGGTACGTGTAGAGCGTCAAGGCTGCTAAGGCGCCTATGTAGCCACGAGGCCGAGGTACTACCCAGTCAAACATCCGGGCAAGAAAGCCGTAGTTTCCGCCCAGGCTAATGAGTGAGTACGCCATAACGTAACCGGGTATAGCAAGCGGGAGTACTCCCATAAAGGTTAAGAGGCGTTTGTGTTTGATGTCCGAACAAACGGTTAGCCAGGCAAGTGGCAGTGCGAGTATGGCACAGGCCGTTAACACGCCAACCGTCAGCGCTATGGTGTTGCCGAACAAGGTCAGGTTACGTGATCGCAAAACAAGTGCAGCAAGTTGTTGCGGGTCGGCATCAAGAGCTCGGAATACTAAGTAAAGTATAGGTAAGACGGTTCCCACCGCCGCTACGCCCGCAGGTACCACCAGGTACCATGGCGGGCGACGAGTTGCGGCAGTAGGAAACGCGGGGTTCACAGTAAGTCAGTCTCCTGTAGCAGTTGCAGTGTGCCCTCAAGATCTTCAAGCTGGTCAAGATCGACTTGTGGACTTTTCTCAACAAGTTCCTCAAAGCGAGCCAGGGTCGGGTTAGGCTCTACGTCCTCACGCACAGGATACTCGTTTACCTCGTTAGTGAAATATTCTTGAGCGGTTCTGTCAAGTAGGAATCGGACAAAGGTGAGCGCGGCTTCCGTGTTCTGGGAAGTCTCAAGCAGTCCGATGCTTGCCACGTTTACCAGGTTGCCGATATCGCCGGACTCAAACGTTGTTTGCGCGGCCGGGAAGTCCGGATCTGTTGCCAGAAAACGTCCAAGGTAGTAGTTATTGACGATAGCGTAATCAATCTCGCCCGCACCAATGGCCTCAATGTTCGCGGTGTTGTTCCGATAGACCTGAGCATTGTTGTTCCGCATGGCTACGAGCNNCGCATTGCGGTCACAAAGGCCTGAAAGCTCCCATTGGTCGGCGCCCAACCAACTCGCCCGGCGTAGCGTTCGTTGGTGAGATCAAATACGCTTGCTGGCATATCTTCACCGTCTGTGCGTTCGGGAGAGTAAGCAAGGACACGAGACCGACCACTGGTTGCTACCCAGGTTCCGCGTTCCGCCCTGAAGATCTCCGGCAGTTCGGTAGAAATGTCTTCAGGCAGCTCCTGGAGATACCCGTTGAGGGACAGAGCTCCAAGCGCACCTGCATCCTGTCCCCAGAAAAGATCGGCCGGGGACCGGTCACCCTCTTCCTGCAGTAAAACAGCAAGCTCTGCTGTTCCACCATAGCGGACATTCACCGTGATTCCGGATTCCTCTTCAAACTCTTCAATGAGTGGAGCCACGAGCGACTCGCCCCGACCTGAATAGAGAGTGAACTCCTCTCCTTGTTCGGCGCCGCCTCCGGCATATCCCGGAACTGCTACCGCACATATACATACCAACGCGCTCAACAGCCGTAGCGCCGAGCCCGATTTCTTCGTAGACAACTTCATGTGTCCTCCTGTTTTCCCGGAATGGTTCCGGGTAATTGTTAGGGTGAGTGTAAATACTTAGGTGCACCTAATTCAAGGCGCAAAAGGGGCTTTGGGGCCTAATCTTTACTTATTTAGTTTGTTTTAGTTGGAAATACTCCAAGGTTTAACTTAAACGGGCCATTTGCAGAAAACTATTACGTTGCCGGCGGTCGGACTCGAACCGACACAGTGTTGCCACCGCCAGATTTTGAGTCTGGTGCGTCTACCAATTTCGCCACGCCGGCTCGATGCTTGGTATGCACTCAAGCTACACCAAAAGGGCGCCTTATGCAACATCGCAGTTGAGCACGTTAGCCTTGAGTGCGAGCGCCTTACCCGTTTTCCTGGTACAGTTATGGTTAATCCCGTTGACTAATCATTCACCTTGCCCTACGATTCGTAGCATACCTGGTGGGGCTAGGAGTTCGTCTACATGAAACACACTGCGGCGCTTGCGGTCTTGGGAGACTTCTCCTTTGACGAGAAGACAATAAACATTCACCCCAATGATGGCTTTGATCTTGGATTCATGGTGTCGGAGGAAGTTGTGCGGATTTACTTTGGGTGCAGCTTACAAGAGTTTCAAGCAGACTCTGTCCGCGCTATTTACGGTAAGATTCACCTTAAGAATGAATGTCGCAACGGAAGTATTGAGTTAAGTCTGCGTACCGTAGACAAGATCGGTAAACCAAAAAAAATTGCAATTTTTAGAGATCAAGATCGAATTTTCCTTCAGCCCGCTTAATACCGGTTGGTGAAATTAACCGAGGTTGTTGTGTTCTCTCCCAAGGGCGCTAAGGGCGGCCGATCCGCAGGCAGCCAAAAACATGTATTTTTCCACCTGTTTGCACTCGGTGTTTTGCTTCTTGCCGGTGTCTCCTCATGCCTTAGCCCCGGTCCCGGCACCGGCGAGCCACGCTTCAACTTTCGGGGTTTCAGCGACCGAGACTCGGTACTCTACTTTGCGCTTCGTGAGGCCGATCAGGTCGAGGATATCAGCAACCGAATATTTGTTTTTTCCGAAATTGCAGCGGCGTATCTTGTAAGGCGGGAACTGTCCGAGGCTCAGGCAGTCCTCACTCACCTTGATGAGTTGTCCCAGCGTGTTACGGCACGCAGCGAGCGTGCCGAAATCTTAGTTGAGCTTTCCGAGCTGAAGTTTCAGGTAAATAACGTCGAGGCAGGCCTGCGAGCGCTTAACGAGGCGCTCGATATAGCCGCCACTATGAGCGATCAAGGAGCACGTGGTGCGCTGTATGAACGCATCATTCAAGTTGCTTTTGAAGTTGGCGAAGATGCTTTCCCGGTTGTTGCACGCACCATCGACCTTGTCCTGGTCATCGACGACCTTCACACTCGAGCAACGGTACTCACGAACACTGCCCGGCGGTATCAGCGGCAAGGCTTAGGACAGTCAGGCAACATCCTGATCCAGCAAGCCATTCCCGCGGCAGGCAGCATTGGGAGCCCATGGCGTCGCGCAGCCGCCTTGTCCGCGGTCGCCTTGCGCTTCCGGGCCGTAGGGGATGCGCGTTCGGCTACACAGTACGCCGACCGCGCCGCCGACCAACTCATTGGGCTAACCGTGCTGTCCTTGCCGGACGATGACGCGCGCGTTATTGCCGATGTAGGCGCCCAACTGGCTGAAATGGACCGCTTCTCTACTGCCGCCCAGGTGGTGGCCGCTATTCCACAGTCTCATATTCGCGCCGATGCTCTTGTTACATTAGGCGAGGCCTATGCCCGCTCTGGCGACCGCCCTTCAGCTTTTGTCATGTTTTCTCGTGCTGCCTCCGAAGCCGAGCGCAGTGGAAATCCCTCCCTTATTGCCGGGGCTTATGCCTCCATTGCTAATGGTTACCTGAGTATTGGGGAGGAACAGTTAGCTTACCTGAACGCTGAGTTTGCACGGAGCATCATGGACGGGCTCGCTGATGAGTTTAGCCGTTCCTCGGTGCTCGTGCGGCTGGTTCCGGTGTACGTTGCCGCTGGCGCGGGGGTCGAGCTGGAAGCCGAGGCACTGGAGTTGCAAGAGCTTTTTCCCCGCATTCAGGTGCTAACGACTCTTACGCGGGAGTATGCAAGTCGCGGTGAAGGTGCTGATGCTCGGCGGCCTTTAGACACTATACGGACTAACGAAGCGGAGTTTGCAGCGGCTAGCGAGTCGCTTATTTTTAGTGTGCTTCAGCAGTATGTAGCACTCTTCTTGATTGAAGACGCACTTGAGCTGGTTGTAGAGATCCGGTCGCCATTCCTGCGGGCACGTGCGTTTGCCGGAATTGGGTCCGCACAGCGGGCGGACGGCGAGTTTTACTCCGGCCCTATTGTTGTGCCGTGATATTCTGCACTTGAGAGTATCCGACGTAGATTCTCCAAATTGCGTCCGGCAGCCACGATCACCTTGAGACCAAGCTCTGCGGCACGACGGCTTGCAATGGGGTCAAAAGGCGCATTTGCACCCGGGTTCCATTCCTCACCGACAAGCTTGCGAAACTCGTCCCAGCTCATTTGATCAAGCGGCGTTGCGTTTGCGTCTAGTTTTGGGTCGGCGGAGTACACCTGTTCGATGTTGGAGAGGTTAAGCACCGCGTCCGCACCAAAACGTTCGGCCAGCACAACTGCGTCAAAGTCGGTGGAGAATCCTGGTTTCCATCCGGCCGCCACTACCACCGTATCTGCCGTCGCCGGGTCGGCGTCATAGGGATTTGTCACAACGGCTTGTGTGCATTCAGGTGCAAAAATCGCACGCACGAGCTCCGCATTGAGCCACGTTGCGCGAATTCCTATCCAGTCTGCAGCTTCGTTGTCTGAATCCGGGTTAAGTTCACGATACGCGTTTTGGTAGCGTCGTGCGGGGCCACCGCCGCCGACAACAAGAACAAACCGCTCGCGGTTGCTTGTTATACGCTCCCGTAGCATTGTGCGAAACGACGCTAAGAACTCGGTATCTACGCCGTCGGGCGCGACAATAGATCCACCAAGCGATATTACCGTTGTCATGTTTCCTCGCTTTGTACTGCCTGTCCGGGCAGGTAGCCCGTGCCTGGCGAGTATGGCCTGCTTCGGTGGGGAAATCAAGTCGTGTTGAGTTGATAATACCTGTCATTCAAGAATTCAATGCCTTCCACACACGCAAAATTGCTGACGTACACCATCATTCAGTACTATATTGAAGATATGGATCGTGATATTTCGGTTTTATTAGCCGACTGGGATTATGACCCGGACAACTCGACTCGAATGATTAACGCTGTAGACGGTAGGCTTGTTCTACAAGTGCGACGTCCTTTGGGCATTGAACAATTTGAGCTCAGTGGACGTCCGGACGGAAAGCTCCCCGGTGGCCATACAACGGCGCTCGAGGCCGTCGAAGGCCGGTTGCGAGCCTACACCGAAGAAATGGGTAGCGACGAAGGATTCGAACTAGAAAGCGGCGAAGTGAAAGAGCTGCGGGACGAGGGAATACTTTTTTATTACCGCTACATCGTGCTTTTTCAAATGAATCAATTTACCCGTGTTATCGACGATACGGAACATAATCTCCGCCTGTGCAATGTGCTGAGAAACTACTGTACTGGGGAAGATGACCGCAACTCGGTGCTACAGTTTGAGCCGTATATCATTCGCATGCACGCAACTGCTCGTGCAATGATGCATGTAGAGGTCGAGCACATTGATCTAGCGGAAACCGTTATTAACAACGCTATCGAGCAGATTGAAGGGCTTGAGCCCATAGAATCGCCCGCGTTTCAATTTGAACGGGTGCGATCGGTTAACTATCTACGTTCGGTTATGGAACAGGTGCACAGGCGGAATCCCAACCCGCTTGAAGACCTCAAGCGTGAGTTGGAACTGGCAGTTGAGCATGAAGATTACGAACGGGCTGCCGAGCTGCGTGACCGAATTCGAGATCTCTCCTCGTAGACTGCTGTATTCCAAAGGTATGGCAGATTTCATGCATCTATGATAGAGTACTTACGAAGCTGCTCCTTGACAAAGAGCCGTGAATCCAACAGCATTGGAAGAAGACTCTCAACCTGAGGTGTAGATCTACGTGAGACAGTATATATTTGCAGTTTTATGCGCCACCACATTTCTCTTTGTCGGGGATAACGTTGCATCGCAGGAAATCCTGACGGCACCGCGCTATTTCGAACAAGTGGCCGCGAATTACGCTGGTATTGTAGACTACATTGCCAATGTCCGGGTCACTACCGAAGCGGAGGATATGGAGGGCGAGCTCTTTTATCGAGCCCCGAACCTTATTCGCATTAACTTTACCCGCCCATCAGATCAAGTTCTCGTTTCCAATGGAGAAGTCTTTATGTTGCATGTACCACGCTATAACGTGACGCTGCAGCAAGAACTGCGAGCACGTGGTACCGAGACCTTGGCAAACCTGGCATCTGCCCAAGGGCTCAGCCTTCTGCGCCGTAACTACAGCATCGGCTACCTCGACTCGCCTGCACCACAACCACTCTCAGAAGACAGCGATCTTATGGTGACTAAGCTGCGGCTTAACTGGCGTACCACCGGTGAAGGCTTTCGGCAGCTTTTTCTATCTGTGGATGAAGATTTGGTCATTCGGCGTGTTGAAGGCATAACTGTAAACTATGACCGTGTTACCTTCAACTTCGACAACGTGCAGTTTAACCAGAATATACCGGCAACTCGTTTTGACTACGATCCGCCGTCTGCTTCAAATCGGTTTCATAATTTTTTGTTTGAGGGTGATAGTTAGCGCGAGCAAGGGGCGGAGTAACCGAGTATGGAATCAGTTGGAGCAAAGCTAAAGAATCACCGCGAGGAGAAGGGGTACTCCCTTGAGCAGGTCGTGCGTGAAACGCACATTGCACGTCGGTATATCACAGCATTGGAAAGCGAGGCTTTTGACGAATTCCCTGCCGAGTCATATCTTTTGGGGTTTCTCCGCAATTATAGTCAGTTCCTGGACCTTGAGCCGCAAGAAATGGTGCAGCTCTATCGTAACATTCGGCTGCAGGAACAGCCTGCGCCTATAGAGGAGCTCATTCACACGCCGTCGCGGCGGGCTCCGGTAACGCTCATCGCAGCCATAGTCGTTGCTGTTCTTCTTATAGCGGGTGGGGCGTTCTTTGGAATTCGCATGCTGCTTGGTCGTAATGCAGAGGCTGCGCCGGTTGCGGTCGCCGGTGAAGAATACGCGTTCTCTAATGACTTTCTGGAGCAGCGTTTTGGGGTTGGTGACAGTATTTCCCTCAATTTGAACGGCGAAAGTTATTCCTTGATAGTAGTCTCGAGCGACAACGCGCTTTTAATAGAGAGCCCCGGAGAAACCCTGTCGGTCACGGATGATGTTGAAGCGTCGCTTGACGTTACCGGAGACGGTCGTCCGGATCTTCGGGTGCTGGTCCGCAATGCTCAACTAAGCGGAGACAGGCCAAGCGCCGTAATTCGTTTTGACCGCCAAGTTGCTTCGCCTTCCGGAGCAGCGTCGGTGGGTTCTGGACCGGCCGAAGCCGGAGGTATCGGTCTGCCTCTTGGTGACACAAATGTTGCCTCGCGGCGTCGGCAACCACAACTTGTTGTTGAACGCGAGCAGGAGCAATCCTACGAGCTGCGAATGAGTTTCATTGGACCTACAATGCTTCGATACCTCACGGCTGACGGAGACCGTGTTGAACGTTGGTTCGGCGACGGCGAGCAGTTCGAACTTACCCAGGAAGACGAAGTGCGGTTCTGGCTGTCAAATGCCGGAGGAACAAATCTGGAAATTGACGGACGCTCACTTTCGCTTGGCGAGAGCGGCGAGGTCGTAGCTTTTCAGACTCGTTGGGTGGCCGACGGCAACACGCAGCGACTCGAACTTCATCCGGTTTATTAAGCCGGTCGGACAATGAGTGGCACTTCTTCATTTGAGTCTATGGATGCTTCCGGGTTACTGACCGGTCTTAACGAAGCTCAACAAGCAACCGTTCGACATCACGGGAGTCCACTCCTCATTTTGGCTGGGGCTGGCTCCGGTAAAACACGCGTCATTATTTACAAAATTGCTTATTTGCTGCGCGAGCTGGGCTACCATCCGCGGGAAATCCTGGCCGTGACCTTTACCAACAAAGCAGCTCGCGAGATGAAAGAGCGTGCGGGTGACCTTTGTCCCGAAGCCTCTGATGTCATGATTCGCACTTTTCACTCATTTGGTGCATGGCTACTGCGAAGGTTTGCCGAAGACGCCGGACTCTCGAGCAGTTTTAGTATCTACGACGACGATGACGCGGTCTCTCTGCTGAGGGGAATTTACCCTGAGGAGCAACGCGGTGCTCTAAGGCGGGTGGCGCGGAAGATCTCTCGAGCTAAAGATCTCTGCTTAGCTCCTGAAGACGATCTCTCACCCCTTGGGTTTGACCCTCGGTTGGCAGCAATGTACGCCGCGTATACTCGCAGACTGAATGAAATTGGTAATGTCGACTTTGGAGACCTTATTCTGCGCCCCATACGACTGCTTGAGGGTGCTAGCGCGGGTGCAGGTACGGGTGCCGGTATAGGTGCCAGCGCGGGTGCTAGCGCGGGTGCAGGTACGGGCGCTGGCCCCGCACCGCTCTCGGTAGGTGGGCTCATTCGTTCGCGATTCCGTGCAGTACTTGTTGATGAGTACCAGGACTCAAACCGTGCGCAGTATCAACTGCTCAAGGCGCTTGTGGGCCCCGAAACCTACATCTGTGTGGTTGGTGATGACGATCAGTCTATCTATAGGTTTAGAGGCGCCGAAGTCGGGAATATTTTGAGCTTTCCCGATAGTTTCCCCGGCGCAGAAATCCATCGGCTTGAACAGAACTACCGGTCTACAGCGCCAATTTTGTCGGTTGCCGATGCTGTTGTCGCCCGCAATACCGGAAGGCTTGGGAAAACACTGTTCACAACCCGCACCGATGGCCCGTTGCCACGCCTTGTCCTGCTTTCCGACCATGAAGCCGAAGCGGAGTTCTGTCGCACCTTACTGGCAAGCAACCCTTCTGCGGCGGCAGGTACCGCCATACTGTACCGCACCAACGCGCAGTCTCGCGTATTCGAGACAACCTTCGCCCGCGCGGGTATTGCATACCGCATTGTCGGGAGCCTCCGTTTTTATGATCGTGAGGAAATTAAGGATGCAATTGCTTATCTGAAGTTGTTTGCTAATCCGGCAGACGAGGTTGCCTTCCGCCGCATCATTAACAAACCCAGTCGGGGGATCGGTGCCGTGTCGGTAGACCGCATTTTTGCCGCCTTGGAAGACGGCGTGGGCGAGCATGGGTATGATCTTATTGCCGCAACCGAGTCCGCTGCCTCTGGACTGTCTCGCAAAGCTGCTGCGGCCGCGCGGAACTTTGTCCTATCCTACCGCGAGCTCGGAGCAAGTCTTGGTGGTGGTCTGCTCAACGAGTTTGTGGCACAGGTCTTTGAACGCTTTGGGTTGGTAAAGTACCATGTTGATCAGGATGAGGATACCGGCCTCGGCAAGCGCGAAAATCTTGAAGAGTTTCTCAATGCCGCATCGATGTACCCGGCAACGCCGGAGGGCTTGGTCGAGTTGCTTGAGAACTTGGAGCTGGATTCTGGTCGTGAGCAGGAGGCGGAGGGCGATGCCCGCAATGCCGTCACCCTCATAACCATGCATAATACCAAGGGCCTTGAGTTTGACCGGGTCATTATTACGGGACTAGAGGATGGGTTGTTTCCGCGCAGCGATGACGACCAAGATGAGCTTGAAGAGGAGCGCCGTCTGTTTTACGTGGCGGTCACACGGGCCCGCAACGAGGTGCTTTTCACTAGCTGTCGTAGCCGCATGGTGAACGGCAGGACTTTGGACCTGTACCCCTCTCGTTTCTTGCAGGAAATTCCAGAGGATCTGGTCGATGTAGATGAGCAGCACACACGGCGAACGCGCCCCCGGTTTGGTGAGCGCCGCGGTTCAGCGGAGCGCACGGCGTATAGCGCGGGGAGTCGAGGTGCTGGACGGCCTGCGGAGCGAAGCGCGCCTCGCGCAGCGGAGCCGGAGGCTCGCTTCCCGGCAGCATCCGCAGTGTACCATGATGAGTACGGTTCAGGCATGGTGGCAAAGGTATGGTGGAGCGGATCTCAAGAGATGGTTTTGGTGCGTTTCGAGACCGGCCGGGAGCTGCAGTTTGTTGCTGAGTATAGTGGACTTGAACGAATCAGTTCGGACTCGTTCTGAGGTGAAGGAGTAGGTATGCAGGCCGGATATTACCCGGAATTGCGCCGCGCTCGCGGGTATAGACTCTACACTCGTAGCGGCGGGCGCTTACTTGACCTCTATCAAGATGATGGTCGAGCCTTTCTTGGTCACGACCCCAAGGGTGTCTCGCGCGCAATGAAGGCTGAGATGGACCGTGGCTTGCATGCGGCTTGCCCCTCCCCACATCTGCGTCGCTTGCAGCGGGAGTTAACGGTGTTGTGGCAAGGCCTGAGCGGCCGCGCGGATAGCGGAGGTGCCCCTGCACCAGCCAGTTCCGGGCGCCACTGGCTTGTATTCTCCAGCCGCGAACAGTTTAGACAGGCTGTCGGTGAAGCTGCCTGCGTTCTCTGGCGTCCCGGTCTGGGCCTACTCGATGCTGGCCCCTTTGACACCGGCAGCGCCGCGCTCGCTACGCCCGTGGGCGCTTCTGACGACGCTGCCGCGGCCGACTCGGTAGTTGAGCTGCGCTTGCCCTTGCCGGGGGCATACGCGACCGTAGTTGCTGGGTTTCCAAAAGGTGCGGCAACCGAAGCCCTGGTGCATGAACAGCACTGCGCACCTGTGCAGCTGGTCGGGCTTCACCGGGTTGTAAACCTGCTGCGGAACGATCCTCGACTCTGGGGTGGACGTATCACATATGATACACTGGAAGCGGCGTGGGTTGGTCTGAGTACGCCCCTATTTGTTCGTGACGGCGCGTACCTGCAGCCGCAGGTGCAGGAAGGCAGCTACGCCGCTTTTCATCTCGGCATGATGAAGCGTGGTTTTTTTCTAAATCCATCCTCGCATGGACTGAGTATTATCCCCGGTGAGTGCTCCGCTGGTGAGTTTGCCGGTTTTGCTCGCGCATGTAAGGACCTGAAGGAGTTTGCCCATGTCTCCTGATCTCGTAATCTTGACCGGTTCTCGTCTCTTCGTGGGAGCTATTACCACCTTTCTTGCAATTCTCGTATGGAGCCGCACGCGCGACTCGGCCTGGATGTTTGTCGTCATTGCGACTGTGGCTCAGTATGGCGAGATAGTAGCTGGCACTTTAGAGAGTTTTGGCATTGTGCGTCTGGATGGGCTGCTCGTTGCCGGGGTTCCGCTTTTTCGGGTTCTTCTTCTCAATTTGCCTATGGTATTTCTCTCAGTTGCGTTGGTGGTGGTGCTGGTCGGCAGGCGCTAAGCTGCGGAGCTTGTCTTGACATAATATGTAAAAAAGAAGATTCTACCGATGTTTAGCGCACGACAAAATGTTCTTATGAGCACTACAACATGCCTACAAGACTTTGAAGAACCGGAGGATAATTAATCTATGAGTGCATTAGCGGTCGGAATCGCGTTTATTGTATTTGCGGTTTATTCCGTACTACCTGTCGAGTGGTCGCTGCAGTGGGGGCCTGAGGTGCTTATGTTTCTCAAGGGTGGTATCCCCATTCTCGCAGCAATGATCGGACTCATTGCGGTCCTCATTGGTATTGCAGATATTAAAGATAAAATTGAGGCAAAGAAGGAAGAAGCCGAGGAAGCTGCGGCTGAAGCGCAGAAGTCGGCAGAGGCTGGCGCCGCAGGCGGCGACGCTACCAAGTAGCACAAGGCGGTTGGGGAGAAAAGTCCCTCTGCGGCTTGACACCAATGCAGAAATCTTGGAAAATACGCTTCCAGTTTTGGAGTAATCTCCGCGCGTAAAGGCTAGTAATATGAAGACAATATTTGTAAATCCGAAAGAAGTCGAGCGCAAGTGGTACGTAATTGACGCAGCCGGCATTCCCCTTGGGAAGGTAGCCGAAAAAGCGGCAGTGCTCTTGCAGGGAAAGCACAAGCCCATTTTTGTGCGGCATCAAGAGATTGGCGACTATGTGCTAATCATCAACGCCGATAAGGTGGACGTCACCGGCAATAAACGCCGTGATAAGATGTATCACCGACACACCGGGTACCCTGGTGGCATTCGCTCCGAGAACTTTGCCGCCGCAATTAAGCGGAATCCAGTTTTCCCGGTTGAGCATGCCGTTCGTGGCATGTTGCCAAAAAACCGCATTGGGCGTAAGCAGTTTACTAACATGAAGGTCTATGCCGGTACTGATCATCCGCATGCCGCACAAAAACCTGAACCGATAGCGTTCGGTTAAGGAAGGAGCAAGACTCGTGACTCAGAACATTGCATCAGGTACAGGAAGAAGAAAGACATCAGTAGCGCGTGTGTATCTTCGCCAAGGGAGCGGCGCTATCATCGTGAACGGCAAGAAGCTAGATGCCTACTTTGGCAATAAAGAGCACGTCTACGTTGTGCAACAACCGCTGTTAGCGGCCTCTGCCGATACCTCGTACGACATCATGGTCAACGTCAACGGTGGCGGGCATTCAGGTCAGGCCGGAGCAATCCGCCACGGCCTCTCGCGAGCCCTTGTAGGGCTTGATGAGAATCTTCGCAGCGTCATGCGGGCAAACGGATTCCTTACTCGCGACTCTCGAATGGTCGAGCGCAAGAAATACGGGCAGCCGGGTGCACGCAAACAATTCCAGTTTTCCAAGCGCTAATCAAGTTTTTCTCGAGTCGCTACAAGAAAGAGGTCGCGGACGGGCGGAGTGTCTACTTCAGTTCTCGGACGGGGCCTCTTTCTGTATACCGACCGACTATGCCCACACGCTCGGCTTAACTGAAGGCAATTCATTTACAGAAGAAGAGCGCGAACTCCTCCGTTACAACGCAGAATTGCTCAGTGCGTACCGTAAAGCTCTGGAGCTGGCTGCGCGGAGTGAACACAGCCGTGTCGCACTGCAACGTAAGCTTGAGCAGCGCGGTTTCTCCGCGCAGGTAGCACTGCTCACGGTGGATCGGTTAGCTGAGGAAGGGGCAGTGGACGACCGGCGTTTTGCCGAGATGTGGGCCGCCAGCCGCCTCCGCCGCCGCCCAGCCTCTCGTAGCTATATTTGCGCCGAGCTCCGTTCGCGAGGTGTAGATGCCGTAGATGCCGATGCTGCTTTCAGTCAAATTGCCGATACCGACCCCGCCCTCATAGATGAAGCATGTCTACGTGCCGCTACCAAGCTGAAAGGCCGTTATGCGCAAGAGCAGAGCTTGATTCAGGCACTTCTTAAGCGCGGTTTCTCTATTGCAGAGATCCGCACCAGTCTCGGCGAGCTGTCGTATAAGCGCTAATTATCTTGCTACAACTATTTCTTAGAAATCATCAAGAAATACGTTGACATTATGGATATAATGAGACTAAGATTTACCTGTTAGAAATCCGCGCAAACGAGGTAAGAAGATGGCTAAAACGGACAAGAAAATCCGCATTTTTTCGGCTCTTGAAGTCGCAAACATTTGCGGTGTGGTCAATCAGACCGCAATCAACTGGATCAAGAATGGATACCTAAAGGCGTTTACGACGCCTGGCGGGCAGTACCGGGTGTACTCGGACGATCTTGTAGAGTTCCTGCATTCTCGCGGAATGCGCCTTCCTGCCGAGCTCAAAAAAGTCTTGGAGCAGCAGTTGGAGGTAAATTCGGCACTCATTGTGGATGACGACAGCGAGCTGAACAACTCCATTAAAGACTTCCTGGCAAACAAATACCCGGAGTTCACCCTTACTCAGGCTTTTGACGGCTTTGAGGCGGGTAAATTGCTGGCAACCAGTAAGCCAGATGT
>JAIVHN010000111.1 GCA_020201015.1 Spirochaeta sp.
GGCCGTTTCGCTCCGGGCAGAGCGCACCCGTAGCATGCGGTATTTCATGGAACGAGACTCACTGACCGGCTTACTGAATCACTCTAATCTTAAAGGAAGCCTGGGGCTGGAACTGCAACGTGCCAATAGAATAGGCCGTGAAATGTCTTTTGCCATGATCGATCTTGATCACTTCAAAAAAGTGAACGACCTCTACGGGCATTATAGTGGTGATCGCGTATTGAAAAGCCTTGCGCGGCTCTTACAACAACGTTTAGGAAAGACAGATGTAATTGGTCGCTACGGTGGTGAGGAGTTTGCTGTTATCCTTTTCGATGTCGGCATGGATCAAGCGCAGCGGCTACTTGATGATATTCGTGAGAGTTTTTCTCTGATACGGCATAGGGCCGGTGAAGAAGAGTTCAGCGTCACTTTTAGTTGCGGCATTGCTGGCTTCCCCACATACGCCGATGCCCTATCTATTGCCGAAGCGGCCGACGCCGCACTATATCTTGCGAAAGAGGGCGGACGAAACAAGGTCGTGTTAGCACAGAAGAATAATAAAGCCGAGGCTTAAAGCCTACCGTAGTGTTGCTGTAGCCCGAAAGGCTCGTGAACTGTACCGGATATCGTCTTCTCGTCCGGCGCGCCTTCATAGTGCTCCCACAACCAAGTAAGGCGCAGCTTCACCGGTTTCGCAACGGCAAAACGCCAAGCCCCGGCGCGGGCTTCGCTCGGACTCCGGTGTGCTTCCGCACTCGTTTGTGACTCGGGCTGCGAAAGGCTTTCTATCTCCGGTTGGAGAACGGCGGAGCTGAGGGTTGATATACCAAGCACGAGCCCAGCATCTTCGCACCGGCCGGTCTTGTATATGAGGGTCGCAGGGAAATACAGCACACCAAATGGATAGTGATGCAGCCTAGTGGATGGGGCACTGTAGCGTAGCGCACCGGTAGTCTCTATTCTATTCGGGTACTCGTTCGGCTCGGCTGCGTAGAGCGGAACAACCGGGTCGAGGTAGCGGAGTGCCGGGTCACCGGTTGCGGCAAAGAGACGTGCTTGATAGCTGTTGAGCTCAGCCGCAATATTCCCGGGTGGAATGATCGCCGTCAAGTCCAGCGATTCGCCTTGCTGCGCGAGATTTTCATTCATCAGTGCTTGGAACTCGGTTGTGTTCACAGTGTCCTCGATGGTATGATACCGAAGAAATCAGAATGTAGAAAGGCGGAACATGACCCCTAGAGTACGGAGAACCGTTGATGATGTCGCCAGAATTCTCTCAACCTGGGATTGTATCGACACCATAGCGATTCTTGAGTCCGGCGAGGACTTTTATGACCCCTATTTTTTTGTAAGCCTTGATGTGTTTTACAAAGGGCAGCTCCCCACCTTAGATGAACGCCGTGAGGCACTCGAGAACGCTGGTGCTTTTGAGTCGCAGGAAGTACATCTTAAAGATCGATTCCTCATGGATGGAATTCCCGTGCGGCTTGAGTACAAAGACATTGACCGCTACGCCGAGTTGGTGTCGGCTGCCTTTGAACCGCGGGGTGCACAGCGCGACACCGGCACCGATGTTTTCTACCGCTTGCAGCAATGCCAGGTGCTGTTTAGCAAGTCCGACTGG
Organism: Spirochaeta sp.; assembly: GCA_020201015.1. GTDB lineage: Bacteria > Spirochaetota > Spirochaetia > DSM-27196 > SLAA01 > SLAA01. Next base: position 1,607 of record JAIVHN010000111.1, read on the forward strand.
CTCGAGCAGGTACGTGATAGGCTGGGTGAGTTGAGTAACGAGTTCTGGGAGCGAGTACGCAGTGCTGCGCAGTCCCGCATGGAGCATTATCTTAGTGATCTTCACGCCGCGGCGGTGCGAGACGAGAATCTCTTTTACCTTGTTTCCTGTGCGGGGTTCATTCGCAACTACTGTTCACTTTTATTTGCTGCGAACAAGCGTTTTGAACCCTCGGCCAGACTCATGGAACAACAAGTTCTTGAACTGACAAATAAGCCCGATGCATTTGGTGGCCGCTTTGATAGCTTCTTGCGTCGGGATCCCCGCTTTACCCCTATGCGCACCTACGAGCTTGCCGAGCTTATGGCCAAGGCTGCAATGGCGTTATAGGTCTATAGCTGTGATAAGACTCCGCTCCCTCCGCCGTATCCCGTTGTGCATATCACTTTGTATGTCCGTACTACTCGTGCTGATGTCCTGTGGAGATTCGGAGGCGCTTCCCGAGTCTACGACAGACGAGAGCACCACCGAGGCTCAAGCCGAGATCGAAACCGAAACCGAGACCGAGACCGAGACTCAAGCCGAGACCGAGACCGGTGAGCTCCGCACCGAGCTGCAGTTCGACCTCCGTGCCGTGACCGCCGAATTCAATATGGAGCAGACAGTACCAATCCTGCGCATTGAGTACGACTACACCAGACCTCCAGCACTACGGGAAGCCGATGCAGAGCCGACGGTACAAGCTGCGCATGTAGAACTGAGAGGTGCGTCGGAGGTTGTGAGGTATGTGCTTGGCTTTAGCCCCGGCCGAAATACGGTGCATCTCCATTTACATGACCTTGGCGAGCCGGTGCATGAGGTGCTGCTGACCAACTCAGAAGCCGAGTTTCGGCTGCTATCGTATGAACTCATTGCGCTCCCGCGTGAGCTCTCGCGCTCGGATATCGCCGAGCCTATTCCTGCCGACCTTGGCCAGATTATTGACTACCCGCAAGGCCGTTGGCGCCGCGAGGAGTTTGAGCTCTTTTCCTGGAGCGCCTACCCGGAGATATATGTCCTAGACTTTGGTCGCTTGACGCTTCAAACTGCGTTTCTCAAACGGCTATCCTTCTTCGTAGAAAAAGACGGGTCTCGTGGCACCCTGCTGACGAACGCTGAGCTTGAAGACAGGCATGGGTGGAACGCACATAACTACTCGGCAAGCGGATTGGCCAATTTCTTTACTGCCGCAGCGGCCCAGGACTTTCCATTGAATCCCGAGGAGGAGCTCCTGCGAACTCTCATGCTGGCGCGTGGGGTTATACTCGGTGGTTCCGAGGGAGTTTACACACCCGGCCCGGGTGGAGTGATCTCCTTTTCGCGTGAGTTGCCTCACTTGAGACGGGTGTTCCTGACGCACGAAGCAATGCACGGCCTTTTTTATATGGAAGACGAGTTTCGTGACTACATCTTTGAGTACTGGGAAGGTCTAAGCAACGAGGAACGACGGTTTTGGCGCAGCTTCTTTCAGTATCGCAGTTTTGATCCCGAGTACGAGTATCTCATGGTGAACGAGTTCCAGGCCTATCTCTTGCAACAAGAACCGGAGCGGGCTACCAACTACTTTACCAATACCTGGGTGTGGCGTTTGCGTGAGGCCCAACCTGAGGATGCAGCATGGGTCAACGAGGTGCTCCGGAATCAACCGGAGATGTTTTCACAACCCGCCCATGATCTAAACAGGGTGCTGTGGCGGCATAGCGGGTACCGGGGCGGTGACGTTTTGCGTCTGCGCCGAGTTGTCGACTAAGGGCAACCGCCAAATAGCCCTGCGCACCTGAACCACGCGTGCACGCCGGTAAAAAAATTAAGATTTATGGCAAAGTAGACCGAAATTCTCTTTACGGACACCACATATATGGCTACTATGACGCTTACTGCTTAAAAAACACCATATATACCATAGTCCGGGAGGGGAATATGAAGATTGAACGACGGTTTACTACGCTGGAGAGCGGCCCATATGAGGGCATAAACTGGGTATCACGTACCTCAGAGATTCGAAATCCCAACGGCAAAAGCATATTCCACCAGGAAGATGTAATTGTACCGGACTCCTGGTCGCAAATTGCTACAGATATTCTTGCGCAGAAATATTTTCGGAAGGCTGGTGTCCCGCAGGACGACGGCAGTATCGGTAG
>JAIVHN010000112.1 GCA_020201015.1 Spirochaeta sp.
ATCCAAACAACAGAAGGGTATCTGCAGAACACACAAGACATCCTTCATCGTGTCCGCGAACTTTCGGTACAGTCGGCAAACGGTATTTATACCGCCGAAGACCGTATGCAAATTCAGGTTGAAGTCTCTCAGCTCGTCGATGAAGTCAATCGTATTGCTTCCCACGCACAGTTCAACGGTATGAACATGCTAACAGGATCTTTCGCAGCAGACAGTGAAAGCGGTCAAATCATGCAGTTCCAGGTAGGAGCAAACATGGACCAGAGCGAACAAGTATTCATCGGCACAATGACAGCAGCAGCGCTCGGCCTCAGCGATGCACAAGGTGAGAACGGCATCATTTCGATCTCGACACCGGATTTTGCTAACCAGGCAATTGGTACCATTGACACCGCACTGCGACAAGTTTCTCAGCAACGCGCGGACCTGGGTGCATATCAGAACCGGTTTGAAATGGCAGCTCAAGGTGTTGCTATTGCGTCGGAAAATCTTGCAGCCGCTGAGTCACAGATTCGTGACGCCAATGTCGCCTCCGAAATGGTGGATTTTGTTCGTAATCAAATTTTGACACAATCGAACACCGCTATGCTCGCTCAGGCTAACCTTCAGTCACAGTCAGTGCTTCAGTTGCTTGGCTAAGTTGGGGCACAATTTCTCCGTTTTCCTAAAGAGATCTCTGGACGTCATCTCTTTGGGCGTTTACGACAGGGGGAGCTCGCGCTCTCCCTCTGTCACTTTTCTTACACGGAGGTAAGGAATATGTCTATAGACATGCCCGGTTTACCGGGGTACACGGCTGCAGTCCTTCGCGACTCAGAGCAGCCACGGAAAGCGACCACCGAAACCTCACTGCAAGCAGTTCGAGCTGCGGCAAAAGCCGCAGCTGAAAATGCTGCTATGCAGCAGCGGCAAGCCGCCCGAGAACCTCTACTAAGCGACCTTGAACAAGTTTCAGGGGTGTTCAACCACCGGCTCAAGCTGTCGGTAAATAACGAGCTCGACCGCGTCATCGTCAAGATCATTGATCGCGACACCGATAAAGTTATTAAGGAGCTTCCGCCAGCCGAGCTGCAACGAGTCTATTCGAGAATTCGTGATGCAATAGGACTTTTGGTGGACACCGAGATATAATTCGGAATTAGGGCATCTTTGGCCCCGAGGCGCACACCATGTCCAACATTAATATACCTGGGGTTTCGAACAACCAAATGGACACTCGACGCATGGTCGACGAGCTCATGGAAGTAGAGCGTCGGCCTGTTGAGCGTCTTGAGAACACTCGGGATGAGTATCAAGCAGAACGTCGTGCTTGGCAGGACATTGGGCGACAACTTAATACGTTCCGAACATCGGCAACGAAGTTGTATGGCTTTGAGAGTCCGTTTGCCGAACGTATTGCAAGCTCATCTGATCCGAGTTCTTTAACCGCAGAGGCATCACGTGCTGCCCAAGAAGACATCAATAACATTGAGGTGCTCCAAATTGCGCGTGCAGATGCCTTTGCATCACAACAACTACCTAGTGATTACCACGTTGAAGCCGGTCGTTATGGCTTCCAGGTTGGAGAGCAACAACAAGCCTTCGAGTTCCGTGGCGGAAATTTGTCCGACTTTGCGGCTGCTGTCAACCGCCATGCTGGCTCGCTACTACGAGCTCGAGTTGTACGCGACACCGCACAAACACAGGTTCTTGCTTTTGAGTCTCGTCACGAAGGGCTGGAGAACCGCCTGAGTTTTACCCACCAAAGTGAGCAAATGGCTTTAGACATGGGAGTTATTGCTCCAAGCGAACGTGCAGGTTTTGCTTTTGAGCTTACACGTGCTAGCGCTCCCCGTAATCCAGATGCGCTACAGATTAGTGATGGGCAATTATTTCTTGAGGCTCAGAGCGAGGCAGATCTGCCTACCTCTTCACCTATGAATATCTACGCGGGCATGATGCTCGAACTAGAGGTGCGGTTTTCCGAGCGACCAGACGGCCCGCCCGCACCACCTCCTCCACCCGGCCCCTCTATTCCCGACCTTGGCTCGGTTAGTTTAGAAGATGTAACGGTGCTCAACGCTCCAAGCAAAGCACTTTTGCCGGAGGGTACTGAACCGGAAGAACAGCCACGTGTCAACAGTAACGAAGTTGTATTTGCGCTGAGCGAAGGGAGCCGCGTTCCGCTTCCTGAACTACCGGACTCCGAAGAGTTCAGTACGGTCCGCATACCGGTTTCTGAGTATGTGCAAAGCCTTGAAGGCTTGGAGCTGGTGAATCGCAACACACATCGTGACATTGAAATTCGCTCCGCGCGAGTATTTGATCCGGAAGCAATTGGTGAGTATGAACCGGTGAATCCGCTGCGGACGGCACAGGACGCTAAATTGCGGGTAGAAGGTATTGATGTCACACGGAGTAGTAACACGATTGACGATATTATTCCCGGCACCACCCTGAATTTGCATCGTCCAAGCTCGGGCGTGGTAGAAATTGCGGTTGAACCGGACCGAGAGTCGGCAAAGGACGCGGTTATCGAGTTTGTCGCCTACTACAATCAGATTGTCCGGGACATCAACATTCTCACGCGTGCTGAACCAGAGATTATCGATCAAATTGAGTATTTTTCTGATGACGAGCGGGAGCAGGCACGAGAGCAACTTGGTATGCTTCAAGGTGACAGCACACTGAATCAATTGCGTACCCGACTACAAACCATTGCAATGAACGCGTATGATACCGGAGCGGACTCGGAGCTGCGACTGCTGGCCCAGATTGGAATATCCTCAAACGCGGGAGAACCGGGCCGTGGTTTTGACCCTGGGCGCCTCCGCGGATATCTGGAAATCAACGAAAACGTCCTGGACACTGCTTTAGAGAATAATTTTGAAGAGGTCAGACGATTGTTTGGCTCCGACACAGACGGGGATCGTGTCATTGATACTGGAGTTGGATACGCTGCAGGTGAGTACATTCGTGGCTTTACTGAAACCGGCGGTGTAGTAGCAACTCGTACAAACAGCATTGACACGCGAATTACCAACACAGACCGCCAAATTGAAGATTATGGCGAACGCCTTGATCGCCGTGAGTCCGAGCTCCGTAGGGAGTTTAGTCGCATGGAAGGTGCGCTGGAGGAACTCGAACAAAGCAGAAGCCAGGTTGAGGGAATGAATCCTAACTCGGGCTCCGAACGTTAATCAGCGTCTCGTTCATAGCGGCGTCTCGTACATGGTCTGTTCATAGCTCATACATCACTGTAGACATCAGAAGGACATCAGTCATAAGGAGTAGAAGTGATCATTCTCATTGACAAAGAAGTCATTGATTTTACTATCGAGGACGAAACAACCCTTGGTGAGGTCGTAGACGAGCTTAAACAGTTCCTTTCACAGCAATCGCTTGGCGTGACCGAAGTTCTTATAGACAACGCTCCAACTACGCAGGCAGATGACTCGTGGAAGCGTCAAGATATAGAAGAGGTCGAGTCGTTGCATATTCGCACCACACAGCTCACGACGGCGTCATCGCATGAATCAAGTCTGCCGGTTCAACGTCTTACAACGATCATTGAGTATCTTGATTTGTACGCCCAGGCTGTTGATCAAGACGAGGAGTCGGCTTTGCGCGATCTTGCTGGTGAATATCAACATGTATCACCGGTCTTACCGGAACTCATCGGTGTTAGTCTCTCGATGGATGACCCTGCGGCTCTCGACAAAATGACCGAGAAACTCCTTTCAGCTGTTGAGCCTGAGCGCGCCGAGCTTAAAAGG
>JAIVHN010000113.1 GCA_020201015.1 Spirochaeta sp.
ACTGGGTTTAGTGACCAGAATCTCGACCCGCTTTTCAATTTTTGCCAGATCTTTCTCTAAGCCACGCGCAAGATTGATACCTGTTTCAAACTCTTTGACCGCTTCATCGAGCGGCAGCTCGCCAGAGCGCATACGCGAGGCAATCTCTTCCAATTCTTCTAATCGTTCCTCAAAGTTTTTCATTGTGGAGCTTCTCCTCTTCCGGGATGCTGTCTTTCGGATTCGACAGCTTTGCTTGGAAGGCGTGGAATTTCCAGCACCTCGGCACACAGCAAACCCTCTGCCGGTTGAACCTCAATTTGTGTTCCCGGTTGCACATCGGCTGCCGAACGTAACACGCTTTTCGTGTTCGCCTCTACCACTCGTACAATCGAGTAGCCGCGGCCAAGCACTTCAAAAGGAGAACACGCGGCAAGCTCACGCTCTGCAAGATTGTGTCGGTTTCGTGCTGCCTTCAGGATATCGGTAATTCCACGAACTAAATCGTCCTTAGCGTCGTCGAGGCGCTGTAGATATGGTTGGCTGAGTATACGAAACTGTTGTTCAAGTTCGGTTCCCGAAAAACGTCGAAGCAAGAGTTGAGCACGCGCCAACCGTGCGCTAAAGGCGTGAATGAGCGTTCGAGCGGTTTCGAGTACATGGCGATGTAGATCCTCGCGCTGCGCCGTTACAATCTCGGCAGCCGCCGAGGGAGTAGGGGCGCGATAGTCTGCCGCGAGGTCACACAGCGCGGTGTCTATCTCGTGGCCAACCGCCGATATTACCGGTGTTTCCGAGTCGGCAACTGCCCGAACGACACGCTCCTCTGAAAAAGCCAACAGATCTTCTATCGAACCGCCTCCGCGGGTAACAATGATAACTTCACCTAAACGATGGTGGTCGGCGTAATGCACAGCCGCCGCAATGTCGGCAGCAGCGGCATCACCCTGCACTGCGGTTGGAACTATGATGACGTGCAGTCCTGCGTTGCGGCGACCAACAACCTGCAAAAAATCTCGGAGTGCTGCGCCGGTAGCTGAAGTGACGACCGCAACCTTGGTAGGAAAAATCGGTAGCGTTTTTTTTCGATTGGCATCAAATAGCCCCTCGGACGCAAGCGCTTGCTTTCGTTCTTCAAGCATTTGGAGTAACCGGCCGACGCCGCTGCGTTGCATAGCGGTACAGATAATCTGGTAGTTTCCACGCTTGGCGTATACTGTCACGCGGCCATGTACCGTGACCATCTGGCCGTCGGATGGTTTGAAACCTAAACGTACGGCGTCACCACGGAACATTACTGCTTGAATTTGTGAGTCCTCATCTTTCAGTGTGAAATACAAATGCCCGGAGCCAGCTGGCCTAAAGTTAGAGATCTCACCTTCAACCGCCACTTCGCCAAGTGAGCTTTCCAAGGTAGTTTTTATTACGCCGGTTATTTGAGAAACGCTGAGGGGTTTCATGCCTTGCATTGTTTGCAGCTTAACCTGTTACCATGATAAACTCAATGAGCTTTTGGCCAGCACAATTTCGGCTTGCCAGTTGGAGAACCAATAATGTTATGTGTCAATGCCGTTCACTGTACGCGCTACCTTTTTGCTGAACTGCCAAATGGCAAGAGTGCCTGGGATATTCTTGTTGAGCGTATTCGGGCAATGCAACACAGCGACATAGGGCCAAAAACACCGGTGCTGCTTCTGGCACCTGAAGGACTGATTCAGAATATACCGAGTACATGGGATGTCGAAACACGAGCAGCATGGACGCCGCAAGACTTCTTTGCCACCATTCGTCGGTATTCCGATCGTAGCGATCCGGCCGATACAGCTGTTTTGTTTGTCTATGCTGATGCACCGTTTGTGTCACCTTCCGTGACAGTACAATTGCAAAAGTTACACAAAGACCAGCATGTGCAGTATACCTTCGCGGATGGATATCTGGACGGCATGGCACCCGAGTTCATTGACCGGCGTATTCTGTCGGCACTCGAAAAACTTGCTTCCGACCTACCGATGCAGCGGGGTCTCCTATTTGAAACCGTTGCCAAGGACATTAATTCTTTTGACGTAGAGACCGAGTTGGCGCCTGCCGATTATCGTGATCTTCGGCTGCAACTTTATTGTGACGGTGCCCGTACCACTGCTCTTTGCAGTGCGCTCATCGAGGCAGGAGGTGAAGAGTCCGACGCCAAGCTTCTGAGCTTACTGCGGGAGCAGGCACAAATACTCCGCACTCTTCCAAGTTTCGCTGCAGTAGAGGTAAGTACGGCTCGGGCGCAAGATATCGGATATCTACCGACCTACAGCAACCCTTCGGGAAAACAATTTATGGAGCTTGAGAACTTTTCCAGACTATGCACTGAACTTGTTGCGTTTGCACCCGAAATAAGCATGTCGTTATCGGTACCCGGCGAGATTGCGCTTCACCCGCAACCTGTAGAACTCGTGGCGGCAGCAAAGAAGGCCGGTGTCTCCCGGGTAATTCTAGAGACCGGTGGTTGTGGCTGGAACTCCGATACACTAATGAAGATTCATGCCGTGGCACCCGATATACATATTGTGGTAGACCTTGACGCGCTTGACCGGCCAACGTACGAAAAACTTCGAGGTCAGGGCTATGATGAGGCGTACGCCTTTGCAGAGGAAGCCCTCAGACTATTTGAAGATCGGTGTTATATTGCCTCGACGCGCTCGACACTCAATGAAGTTGATTTAGACAATTTTTATGCGTATTGGAAAAGCAAAGGTGCCCACGTGCTTATTCGGAAGTATGATCATTTTTCAAAGCGGCTTCCCGACCTACGGGTAACAGATCTTGCACCATTGCAACGCCATCCATGTCGTCATCTTGAACGTGATCTCAGCATTGCAGTCGACGGCATTCAATTTCTGACTCTACTTCCGGGGGTAATGTAGCCGGTACCGACTATACAGTGGTTGGAGGCGCACGCAACTCCGAGCGTCGCATGCCACTGAGTATACTGGTTCTTCATCGGGGCGGGCGAATAGACCGCGAGGGTCTGTTTCGTGACTTATCCGAACGACATGACGGTGAGATTATTTCAATTGAAGCGGCTGAAGGCAGCTACGACGTTGAGCGACTTGCGCAACGCTACGGCAATGTAAAGTTCATTCTACCTGCTCGTTCCATGAATATTGGCGCGCAAATTAATGTCGGTATGAGTGAGTGTTCGAGTGAGTATTTGTATGTTATCTGGAATGATATGCGCCTGCACGAAATCTCCGAACGTATGCTAAGCCGGGTAATGTCGGAAGACGTCCTGTGTAATGCACCGTATATTCGCAATGACAGGTCTTTGGTAATACCTACGGTGATGACGCCAGCCTTTGAGAGGAGAGGTAACCTGCGCGTCCTTCCGCAGACGCCCCACAGTGAAACTGTTGTGAGCCTTTATCCGTATGACTACGTTGGCATCTACCGGAAACAACGCTATCTCGATGTATTTGGCTACGATTCTCGCATTAACCGACCCTACTGGCAAAAGCTTGAGTTCGGGTTACGGTGCTGGATGTGGAATGAGCAAATCCACCTAAGTTCGGCGCTACGCATTGCGTACTCAGGATCGCCACCCTCGGAAGATGCAACTCCCGATGAGGACTACCTGCGTTTTTACTGGAAAACGCTTGGTGTACGCATATCATTGAGCGGTGCGGACCTCAGCTCTCGCAGACTTATTGGGGGCATAGTTAGAACTCCTACGGGAGCTCCGACACTAATTAGATCGTTCCGCGAATTGCGACGCGAGCTGCGGCGGTATGGGCCACGGTACAAGCGATCGGCGCTCAAGGTCATCTCGGAGTGGGAGGCTGACGTGTGATTGCGGTTTTTTTACAAGCCCGGCTTGGTTCTACGCGGCTGCCACGGAAGGCACTTTTGCCGTTGGTAGGAGATACCGTAGTTGGACATGCAATGAACAACCTACGTAAGATCCATGCCGATGAATTCTGGCTGCTGACCGATCAAGATAGTTACGCTGAGCTGCAGCCCATTGCGGAGAAGCATTCCTTCCAGTGCCTGTCCGGCCCTACAAATGACGTGTTAAAACGATATGCGGTTGCTGCTGAAAAACTTGGTCCCGATCTTATAGTGCGAGCCACCGGAGATAACCCACTGGTTTCTTCTGAACTTGCAAACCTACTGCTTGAAGACTCCCGCGCATGCGCGTCTGCGTATTCCGGGTATCTGGGGCCTCCTATTGGAGTCGGTGTGGAGCTTGTGAGTACAAAAGCATTATTACAGGCGCACATGAGTGCGACATCGCATTACGAGCGGGAACACGTAACTCCCTATCTGTATACTCATCGGGATCTTTTTCAGGTATATCTGCCCTATGCACCTGCGCAGTACTGTCTTCCGGAAGCACGAGTTACGCTTGACACTCTCAGGGATTACCGTCATCTCGAGCAACTTTTTGCCCAATTGCCCTGCAACGAAGAAATTAAAACGCTTCAACTGCTTGAATACTTACGGACCGGGCCAGCCGCGTGAGCCTGTGTCATTCGCTATGTGCTACCATCCTTCTTTTGCCCGAGACCTCACCGGAACACGGATATGGACACGTGACTCGGATGCTCAGACTCCGTCGGGAGATAATGCTCCATAGCGAAGATGAAGAACTGGCCATAGTGGTGGGGCTTTGGAAGCGCGACGTGGACCGCAGGGTTCTTCAAGCACTTCTTCAATCTCATGAAGTACCTACCGCTTCAATTTTGCTGCTGGACTCAATAAAGGCGGCTGCGTGTCCTCCGTTTGACTGTGACCTTGTTGTATTTGACTGCCGAACACTTGCAAGATCCTTTGTTGATCTCGTACTCAGTGCGCTTGGGAGCGCGGACAGGCCAATCTTGCTGGGGCTGGACGCGGTTGGCGGCGGTGCCGAGCTGTGTGACTACGTGATAGACGGTTTCCCACGACTGAGCGGAGTCGGTGGTAATGAACAGCATACCGGTTTTATTAGCTCATCTGCTTCTGCGCCGCCGCAGGAAGACGAGCTTGCTATCCGTTCTGCACCGGACGTGCTGCGCGTCCTGATCACGTTCGGCGGCGGGGGCGATAAGCGGCGCGAGACACGCCTGCTGCAAGTGTTGAACAGCAGGGCCCGCCAGCAGCTTGATCTGCACATCTACGGGTGTCTCGCTACGGAGCAGGAGTCCGGCGGGACACCGGTTGCCTTAGGGAGTGCGATCAAGGCCAATATCTCAGGGGAAATGCAGGTGCAACGGCACAGTTTTGATCCGAGTTTGTCGCAGCGTCTGCCGGAGTTCGACATCGTATTTACTCATTTTGGGCTGACGGCTTACGAAGCGGCAGCGGCCGGTTGCGCTGTAGTGCTTTTGAACCCCAGCACGTATCATGAACGGCTTGCCCGCCGGGCGGGCTTTTTTACGCTACCTCGAGCTCCTTTTTTTCACATAAGGTGGGGACGGCTTCTTAGGAAGCTGCTTGAGAATCCTAATGCTTTCCGGGCGCACAGTGCGAAAGCATTGAGCCCAAGCGGCCGAACCGCCGTAGACGTCGTCCTCGAACTAGTGCGATATCGTCGTGTGCAGATATCCTCTCGGGGCAGCGAGCAGCTCCGGTTCGACGCTGACACATGCCCCATCTGTTCCTCTCGTTCCGCATCGCTGCTGTACCGTTTTCCGGCTAAGAACTATTTTCGCTGTGAGGACTGCGGTGTGCTTTTTATGCAACGCTTAATGGACCACGGCATTCGTTACAACGAAGATTATTTTTTCCGCGAATACGAAAAACAATACGGTAAGAGTTATCTAGAAGATTTTGATCACATTAAAGATATGGGTGCTGCACGCATGGCCCACATACATGATCTGCTCAGCGCCTCGTCGGTTACCGCTACTGCTACTGCAACCGCTACTGCCACTGCAACCGATGCGAACTGCGTTACACTTTTAGACATTGGTTGTGCGTACGGCCCATTTATGGCGGCAGCGCTGGAGAGCGGATCCAAGAGCTATGGGATTGATGTAGCCGAAGACGCGGTCAAGTATGTTGTAGAACACCTAAAGTACCAGGCTGCATGCATTCCTGTGCAGGAACTAAACGCTTGGCAGCAATTTGGTCATGACTCTTTTGATGTGGTCACTATGTGGTATGTTATAGAACATTTTGACCGGCTTGATCCGGTTCTAAAGCAGATATCAAGCCTGGTAGCGCCTAACGGAATTTTCGCGTTTTCTACCCCAAACGGCAGCGGTGTTTCGGCACTCAGTGACCATGAGCGGTTTCTGCGCAACTCACCGGAAGACCACTATACCGTGTGGGAAGTAAAGCGAACGGCCGGAATACTGAGCCGATATGGCTTTCGGGTAGAACGCGTGGTAGTAACCGGACATCACCCGGAGCGGATCCC
>JAIVHN010000009.1 GCA_020201015.1 Spirochaeta sp.
AGAACTCAACCTGGTACAAAATGTCGTTGAGGGTCAGGTCTTGGCAAGAAAAGTCCCTGCCGATGAGGGAACTGAGGGTAGCACTGTTACCGGTAAGTTTCTGCCTGCGAAACCTGGTTCCGACGCCCGCATTGATGTCGGCAAGAATGTAAGACTCTCCGAAGACGGTCGCACAGCATATGCAGAAATTAATGGTCAGGTGGTTATCACCGGCAGCAAAATTAACGTCGAGCCGGTGTATGTGGTAAACGGCGATGTAAGCCTCAAGACTGGTAATATCATGTTTCTTGGTACGGTACTTGTGAAGGGAAGTGTCGAGGACGGCTTTGACGTAAAAGCCTCGGGGAATATAGAGGTAATTGGTAGCGTCGGTAAGTGTAATTTAGATGCTGACGGTGACATCATTGTCCATCAAGGCATTAACGGGAAGTCCTCGGCCCTGGTACGTGCAGGTGGCTCTATCTGGTCGAAGTTTATTGAGAATGCTACCGCAGAGGCAGGTGATCGGGTTGTGGTAAGTGACGGCATTATCAATGCACACGTAACCGCACAACGGAAGGTAATTTGTCGCGGTAAGCGGGCGAGTATTGTCGGTGGAGTTGTTCGCGCGGCAGAGGAAATTGATGCGAAGTCGCTTGGGTCGGTGAGCGGAAACGAGACAATTCTTGAGGTTGGCGTCGACCCGAAGAGTAAAGAACGTCTTTCTGAGTTGGAAGAGGAGAAAGCTGGCCTCACCAAGCAGCTTGAAGAAGTTGTTTTGAATATGCAAACAATTGAAAAGCTGCATAAGGCCCGTAAGAAGCTCACACAGGATAAAGTTAAAGTATATAACGAGCAGAAACAGAAACGAGCAGCAATTACTGGTGATTTGCGAAAGGTTCAGCGTGAAATAGATGAAGTTCAAGGTTATCTTTCCGAACTCAAGACAAGCGGTAAGATTTCGGCATCGTCGACGGTGTTTTCAGGTGTTAAGATCAACGTTCGTGATGCTACCCTCAACGTTAAAAATGAGTTCAAAGCGGTAACCTTCATTTGGGGGGCCGGTGTTGTCAAGGTGACCAAGTACGAGGAGTCGGACGAGGACATCACGATAAGCCGGAAAGGCTAATGTCAATACAACCCATCGATCTGCAGACATTGTTTTCTCACCTCGGCAATGTCGGGAAGACGCAGTCTGCCGAAGCCCAAGCTTTAGCTCAACAGCAAGCTGTGGCTGGCAGGGAAATTGCACGCCGAAGCGCAGAGCAAGAAAGCAGCGTCAATGAAGCAAGTACAGTTGAGGAGGGGCCGGAAAAATCTAATGAAGACGGCAAGGGGAGCTCGCAGCACCATGAATCCGGCCGAGAAGAAGACGCACAGGCATAGGTTTTCTTGTTCTTTCTTCGCGTCTTGACCGTAGAGTAGGCAGCGAGCAGGTAATTGATGAGATTCGGCGAGAGGTGGGCTCGTTGTTGGTCGAGCTGAACCAGACAACTGAGCAAAATATTGCGTTAATAGAAGAGCGAATTGACCAACTTAATGAAGCCGTTCAGAAGGCGGACCAGAGAATAACGCTCTTGGACCGAGAGACCGAGCGAAAGCAGGAAGGTGGCGAACTTTATACCGATATCATTAAACGTTCGGCTGAAAGACGGCGTCGAGACACCGTAGTTTCGCCTGAAGCTACGGCGGAATCAACCACGGAACAGATCCTGTCATTACATCGGAAGGGCATTGCGCCAAATATTATAGCAAATCGGGTCGGTTCGACTGTTGGCGAGATTGAACTGATTATATCGTTACATGACAGAAAGGAACTCTCATAATGGTGATCGGCATCGATCTTGGAACAACTAACTCTGTAGTGGCATATGCGGACGGAGACGCGGTGCACATTATTCCGAATGATCGTGGTGCCCGTCTAACCCCATCGGTGGTAGCCATCACCCAATCGGGAGAGATCTTGGTTGGTGAGTCTGCAAAGAATCAGGCGGTCGTTCATGCCGAGCGAACAGTCTCGTCTGTTAAGCGGCGTATGGGTGAGGCCACGTACCTTAATCTGGGCCAGCGGAGATTGCTTCCTGAGGAAATATCTGCGGAAATTCTTCGGAAGCTGAAAAGAGATGCTGAGCGCTATCTTGGTGTTGCGGTCGGACAGGCGGTAATCACCGTTCCTGCAAGCTTTGGAGAATCCCAGCGAAAGGCCACTATAGAGGCGGGTAGACTTGCCGGACTTGAGGTGTTGCGGATTATCAATGAACCGACGGCCGCCGCCTTGAGTTACGCCCTGCGCCATCCCGGAGCCGAACGACTGGTCGTGTATGACCTTGGTGGCGGAACCTTTGACGTGACGTGCTTGCAAAAAACCGAGACGGAGTACCTGGTTCGTTCGAGTTGTGGTGAGAATAAGCTAGGCGGACTGGATTTTGATGCCTTACTTCGCAGTGAACTTTTACAACACTTCGAGAAAGAGTACGGCTTCGTGGTATCCTCTAGTCCACTGCTGTTGCAACAGATTGCAGAGCTGGTGGAACGAGCAAAAATTGAACTCTCTAGCCGCGACTCCACGGTTATCGCATTGCCGTTTGTGGGAAGCGGTGAACGCCCGCTTCATTTGAGCTACGAGGCCCGGCGAGATACTTTCGACGCACTTATAGAACCAATGGTTGAGAAAACGTTAGAGCTCACGTCCCAGGCCTTGGAGGAGTCCGGATTCTCCACGGTTGATGCCCTTGTGCTTGCAGGAGGCTCGAGCCGCATTCCGCTGGTTCACAAGCGCCTTGGAGAGTTGCTTGGCTTCAAGCCAAGTGGTGGAATTAATCCTGACGAGGTAGTTGCGCTCGGTGCGGCCTTGCACGGGAGTATGCTTGCCGAGGAGCAGCGATCCAACGGAAGCAGACGACATCAACTGAGAGATGTCACGTCGTACACATTGGGCGTAGAAATTGATAATGGCAACGTCGCGCATCTCGTGCGACGGAATACTCCGTTGCCGGTTGACACTCGGCGGGTTGTGACAACTGTCGCGGATATGCAGGAGAGTGTAGAGGTGCATGTGCTCCAAGGTGACGGTAGAGATGTGGTGTCAAATCGTTCACTTGGGCGTTTTATGTTATCCGGCATAACGCCCGCACTTCGTGGAACTGCGCGAGTTGAGGTCTCATTTATCATCGATGAGGATGGAATAGTACGGGTTTCAGCAGTTGATACCAACTCCGGGCGGCGCGAACACGTCACGGTTCGACCGTTAAGGGATGAGCAACAGGGAAATATACATACCCTATCTGAGCGGGTTGATACCCTTGCGCGGCGGATTAGTGTCGAGCTTGAAGAACTATCGGTGCCTCAAGAGCTTCTTGATGATATCCAGGAACTACTCCAGTATTCTCAGAGCGTGCGAGCTGGCGATGATGAATCGGCGCTGCGGGAGGCCGAGATTGCACTTGAGTCGATTGTTGAAGAGCTCATTGCAATTCGTGAAGAGAAAGAGGATAGCAGTCGTGAACACGCGTGACTGCTATAGAGTATTGGGCGTACCCCTAAGCGCCGGAGCAGTCGAGGTGCGAACGGCTTATCGCAGTTTGCTCAAGAGCCTTCATCCGGATCTTGCTGGCAGCGAGGCCGCTTGTGAAAGGCTCGAACGGGTTATTACTGCCTACCGTACTCTGTGTACTACCAGTCCTCATTTGGTGAAGTTTCCAGAGGCTACGCCCTCCGCGAGTGATCGTTACGCTCCACCGCGTTCTTTTGACCTTTTCGAGCTGGGCGCCCTTGTGCGTGATGCGGCACGGCCGGACCGTCGAGCATTTGCAGTTCGATGTCTCGCGAACACCCGCAAGCGTGCTGCGTTGGGATTTATTAAGCAGGCGCTCTTCGATGAGTCCGACTTGGTGGTCAAGGAGGCGGTGAAGGCACTGAGGCTTTTTCATGTAACGAGTTGTAGCGGTGAGTTGGCTGCAGTTTATCATCATGGAAGTGAGGATGTGCGCCGGGAGGTGCTCGTGAGTGTAGAACACAGTAACTCGGTATCACGCTTCGCAACCGTGCTTCGTCTTGGTATGCAGGATCAAAGCCCCGAGCTCCGTTCAAAAGCGGTGCGACTGTTTACGCTTGCAAAACGGGCTCGTGCGGCAGAGACTATGGGCGTGCGTTCATGAGTTCTCAACAAAAGGACGAGCAGCAACTCAGTATCGCTGGGAACGGACTCTTCCGGCGTATGTTCTTTGAAGAAGGCCGCGGTATGCTCGAAGATATTCGGCGAACGGTAGATTTACTGGACTCCGAGTACGACTCGGGAGAAATCAATAACGCATTCCGAGCTGCGCACTCCCTGAAGTCCGAGGCTTCGTTCTTGCGCTACGAGCACCTATCCAGCAGGGCACATGCTCTCGAGGATATGCTGTCAAGACTGCGGAAATCTGGAGCCCGACCAAGTGCGGACACCAGACAGCGCCTTGGGGCGGCTTATAGCGCATTGGCGGAGGCTTTTGGTCAGCTAAAGGCAGGCAAAGGAGAAGGTGCTCAGGCTGGTGTGGCTGAGAGAGCTGTGGTCGGTAGTGGCGCAGTATCCGTGGGCTCGCCTGGGCTTTCAGGCTCACAGAAATTTTCTGAGGAGCTTGTTGATCCCGAGGGTGCCTTAAAACTTACGCCTGTCGGACTTCGCTTGGCACGAGACGCTACGGTCCGTGGTGAGCGGCTCTATCTGCTGCAGTGCGAGTTAGGCAATGCCGAGCCCATGGTTTATGCGCGGCTATATCTCGTCCTATCTAATCTTGAGCGTCGGGTGAATGTCATCAAGTCTTACCCTCCTTTGACTGCAAATACGGTGCAAACGGAACGTTTCGACGTTTTGTACTCAAGTGCGGACGGCCGGCAAGTTGGACCCACGCTGGTTGATGTTGACAATGTTGAATTTGTTGCGTGTCGCGAGGTTGAACTTGAAACGCTTCGTGCGAAAGCAGTCAAGGAAGAGGCTGAAGACAGTAGCAGATTCGGTTTGTATGCCGAGGCCGAGGAAGTCTCGGTTAGGCTGTCGACCCGGAGTTACGAGCGGCTCTGCCTGTATGCCGACGAAGTGCAAAACGAGCTCAGATTAATGCATAGTGAGCTTTTGAATTCCGGCGTTCTGAACGATGTGGTTGCGCGTCGACTTTCGGCTGCACAAAGAATGGCCGGACATGTCGCCGGAGCAGTTGAAGGTTCCTCCGAGCTGGAGCTCCACGAAGTGTTTCGGGAGGTTGCTCAGCGGGTTCGAATGACGGCCCAACAGTTAGGAAAACAGTTGCGCTTTCGCAGTTACGGCGGCGATTGCCGCGTATTTCTGCCCGTGGGAAGTGTGCTCAATGAAGCTATCGGACACCTCGTTCGTAACGCGGTCGACCACGGGATTGAGAGTTCTGCCGAGCGGCAAGGGGCCGGGAAGCCAGCGGAAGGCCTTATCCGAGTTGAAGCACATTACACCTCTGATTTTCTCATCATAGAAGTGAGTGACGACGGTCGCGGAGTTGACGAGGCGCGCGTACGTACTGCTGAAGATCAAAGTGCGACGGGGCAGAGTGCGGCAAGAAAACGAGGCGAACCCGACAGTTTACTTGATCACTTAAGTCGTCCCGGTTTTTCTACAAAGGAGGCGAGCGGACCTCACTCGGGTCGTGGCGTTGGGTTGGATGTCGTGCGCTATCTCATTGAACAGGTACTTGGGGGTCGCCTCGAACTGGAGAATACGACTGGACAAGGGTTGATGTTTCGCCTCTATCTGCCGCGTAGCACTCGCTTGATGAGTGTTCTCATTGTGCGCTTTGAAGGAAAAGAGTTTGCGGTTCCGGCGGCAGAGGTATATGGACGATTTCCGCTGGACCGACGGTTCCTGAGTACCGACGAACAAGGGTATACCTACTACCGGCATTATGGTGAACAGCTGCGGATCGTTGCGGTTGAGGCGCCTAAGGAACCGCTTATTTCGAGCTCCACGGAACTCCATGGTATTCTGGTTCGAGTTGAGGACGTGGAAGCCATCATAGTGGCGCACGAGGCGATTGCGGAAGAGACGGTGGTGCGGGATGCTACGCATCATCAGGTCATCTATTCCCAAGCGTTGCGACACTCGGTTCCGGTGTTTGTACCTCTGCGTTTCGAAGCGTTGTGCAATCCAAGAGGCTGAGAACGCTGCCCGGAAAGTTAAATCGAGGGATACATGATCGAAAAAAAACGGGTTCTGGTTCTTATTAATCCTACTCGCCGTTTTAGACATGTCCGCCGCCTACAACGGATACTCAAACGCTACGACCAATTCCTAGAGATTCGGATTACCGAAAGTAAGTCGGACCTCATTCGGCAGGTTGCAGAGTTCACACAGAGCGATTACGTGCATCTTCTGGTGTGGGGAGGTGACGGTACGGCGCATGACGCCATTAACGCTCTATATCGCGGAAAGCTTGAGACTGTCGGTGAGCATGTAGGGCAGGATGTCGGGGGTCCGTTGGGTCAGCTGGAGCTTGAGTCGGCTGCGTCTGGTTCGATCTTTCGTAAGACGGTCGGATTTTTCCGTGGCGGTACCGGAAACGGTATTCAAGACAGTTATGAAGTTCCTGTTCGAATGTCTCGCCAGGTTACTACCTACATAGACGCAATACAGCATGGCTATACAATAGATGTGGACCTTATCGAGATTGAGTACAACAACACAACACGATACGCGCAGCTCATTGGAATGGGTTACGATGCGGAGACGTTGGTAAAACGCGAGCAGCACAAGGCGAAAACAACAAAAGGCCGAAGCATTACCCGTCCGGGAATGATCCAATATCTTAGCTCGGCAATAGGCTACGGCCTTGGTGAAGGATTCAAGAAAAGAACTGAGTTTAGCCTAGATCTCTTCTCTGGTAAGTACGCCTTTCGAGGGCCTCGAGTTAATGCGGAGTTCCCCTTTGCACGGCTTTCGCTGAAACGCATTCCGGTCATGCTCGAGATTGGTACTCGCCCATATTATGGCAAAATGTTTAAGGTGTGTCCGGATGTTGTATGTAACGACGGCCATATCGATGTCTACGTATACGACTTTGCAGGCCGGCTTGATGGTATACGCAGTCTTGCTGATGTGTGGTTTGGTCGGCACAGCCGAATAAACCAACGGTACGCCCACGCCGCAAAACCCACAATAGAGCGTTATGAAGTTGGTGCTTTGCAGGTATCCTCTGCAATACCCTTTCGCTTTCATGCGGACGGTGAGCTTCTCAGCGCAGATCTCCCCTCGACGGACGGTCGATATCGGGTATCTATTCGTGTACTTCCCCGGGCATTAACCTTTCTTGTCCCGGCTTCTTTTTATCGCTTGTTCCATCCACGGCTGGAGGAGACGGTAGTTAAGTAGAGCTGCTGCCTAATGAAAGCTGCTGCCTAATCAAATAAGACTTATGCTGGAAAGCATGCTCCGTTGTTGCATTAGGTCTTCCAGCTCCTTGCTCCAAAAAGCCTTAGTTCCCCAGTCTGGGAAACTCTGCTGAAACCAGTAGTCGTTTCGCTGCCGAGCGCGCCAGGCGAGAAAGTACACCATTCGCATAAAACGAAGTGGCTCAATGAGTTCAATCGTGCTGCGATCAAAGATGCGGAACTGTTCGTATCCGTCAAGAATCATGGTGAGCTCACGTCCACAGTCCTCGGCAAAGCCTGGAAGCAGCAACCACAAGTCCTGAACCGGGGGGCCGAGCATCATGTCGTCGAAATCTATGAGAAGCAATCCGGTGCCCGGCCTGTCCAAAATATTGCCACGGTGGCAGTCACCATGGAGTCGTTGTGATGGCACGCCCGCAAAAAGCGGTTGGATAGCTTCCCTGACTTGTTCACATATATCGGCGAACTCACCGGCGAACTCCGGGTGCACAACCCCGGCTTCTGTAAGCTCCTTAAGTGCGGCGCCGATGACTGCATCGGGATTGCAGTGGGCACGGTGTTCAGCCCCTGTTTGGGCCCCCACCTGATGGAGGCGGCCAACTACTGCTCCAATGCGGAACCAGTCTTCATCTGTCTCCGGGTCAAAGTTGCGGCCGCCGGTTTTTGGGAATATCGCAAAGCACATGGTAAGTGGGTCGTCTTGCTTTCCACCTTCGACCTCCAGCTCTAACAAGGTATCTCCATCGAGATCTGGAAGGGGAGCAATAACCGGCAGTTCCTTTTCCTGGCACTGTATGAGGAACTCATGCTCCTCAGCAATTGCCTCGAAGCTCCACCTGTCGGGTCTATAGAACTTTGTTATGTATTCCTGCCCATCTTCGTCACGCACACCATATACCCGGTTTACGTAACTCGGGTAAGGGGTAACGGTGCCGTCGAGACGAAGACCATAGGCCTGCTCCACCGCAGCCGAGGCTAACTGCGGTGTTAGATAGTCGAATCCACCCAGTTTTGAAGGATCTACGTTCATCTACGAGAGCTTCCACCGATTCCTGCAAGCGACTCGCGTGTAACGCCAGCACCTTCAAGCTCGGAGGTGAAGTGAAATGTCACCTTTGGGTTGTCGCGCATGATAGATGAAAGCATCCATTCTGACTCGGCAAAGTAAACTGGCCGACCTTGTTTGTCTTCGGCAATTTGGTGTTCTCTGAATCGACGAAAGGTCTCTCGCGCTTCGCGGTCGTCACAGGTAAACCAGCACGCCCGTGCGTAGGGAAGGGACTTCATAGTGCTTGCAGCGCCGTACTCCTCACGGAGGCGGTACTGTATTACCTCAAACTGGAGCTCGCCGACTGCCCCAATGATCTGACGGCGTCCCGGTTGTTGAATAAAGAGCTGCGCGACACCTTCCTCGGTGAGTTGTTTTAGGCCTTTCTCAAGTTGTTTCGTTCGTAGCGGATCGGCGTTGACGACTTCTTCGAAGATAGTGGGCGAGAAGTTTGGGATGCCTTGGAAGCTATGATGTTCACCCTCGGTGACGGTGTCACCAATCACCATATCACCCCGGTCGTATAAGCCGACTACGTCACCTGGATACGCACGGTCAACGGCATTTTTTCGTTCGGCCATGAAGCTGTAGGTTGTAGAGAAGCGAATATCTTTATTGCGCCGCACGTGATGATAGGATTTGCCCCGCTCAAAAACCCCTGAGCATACACGGAGAAATGCTATTCTATCTCGGTGGCGTGGATCAAGATTGGCATGAATCTTAAAAACAAAGCCACTAAATGCGGTTTCATTAGGCTCCACGGTGCGGAGGTCTGTCTCACGTGAGCGCGGCGGTGGCGATAAACCAAGGAAGGTCTCAAGGAGCTCCCGAACGCCAAAGTTATTCAGTGCACTCCCAAAAAACACCGGGGCAATATCGCCGGACAGATAGTCTTCACGAGCGAATGTGTCATACACGCCCTCAATGAGCGAGATATCCTCACGCAGTTGATCGGCAGCAGACTTCGTTACCTCTTTATCCAGCTGCGGATCTGACACATTGTCTACGAGCAGGCGGTTTTCCTCAACTTCAGTTTTTCCCGGCTGAAATAGGTAGACGTTACTCTCATTTAGGTTAAACACCCCCTTAAATGTTCGCCCCATGCCTATAGGCCAGGTGAGCGGCCGCACCGTAATGCCGAGCTTGTTTTCGAGTTCGTCCATTAACTCAAAGGGTGGGCGTCCGTCGCGGTCAAGCTTGTTTACAAAGACTATGACCGGAGTCTTGCGCATGCGACAGACCTGCATGAGCTTCTCGGTCTGTTCCTCTACACCCTTTACGCAGTCAATGACAAGGATAACACTATCGACAGCAGAGAGTGTGCGATAGGTGTCCTCGGCAAAGTCTTTATGACCGGGTGTGTCGAGAATATTAATGAGCTTGCCGTCGTACTCAAAGGTCATAACTGCGGTAGCAACCGATATTCCACGCTGTTTTTCAATTTCCATGAAATCGGAGGTAGCGGTTTTCTTAATCTTGTTCGACTTTACCGCCCCAGCGGTGCGGATACCACCGCCAAAGAGTAGCAGCTTCTCGGTGAGTGTAGTTTTACCGGCATCTGGGTGACTTATGACCGCGAAGGTCCGTCGTTGCTGAATAAATAGTTCATTTTCCATAAGTTATGTACGCCTTGAGTAAAGAATAACGGAATATGCGAGGGTTCACAAGGGATCAGGTTTTTCGGCGGGCATTCGTAAGAAAAAGGCAAGCGCACAGGCTCCAAGTAGCAGTACTCCGGTTATAACGAAGCTAAGAAAAAAGAACCCATTGTCTGCCAGAAGCCCGGCTATTGCCGGAAAAAGCCCAGCGCCTGTGAGGTTGCCTGCCGGAATGATCAATGATATTGCCACATTGCGGCTCTCGGGAGGTCCAAGCTCTGAGAGCGCGGTGAGGACTGCGGGGAAGAACGCCCCGACAATCATGGGTTGCAACAGCACAGCCCATCGTAGAGGTAGGCCATCTACAGTGCCAATGAGGATTGTCATAACTCCGGTAGCGGCGGCAGTTATAGCAATAAGTCTGCTAAAGCCGAGCTTGTCCACTGCGATACCTACGCCAAAAAGCATAAAGATTCCGGGCACTCGAGAGGCACCGATCAGTGACCCGGCCAGGGTAGTGCTCATACCCCTTTCTTGAATAAGAAAGGTTGGAAGGACGTTGTATACCCCTACTGCAGCCGATGCGGCTAACGCAAACAGGAGACCAAGGATCCAGAACTGTGGGTTTGAAAGCACCTGTTTGAGATTACCGAGACTTGGCGGTTCGCCGTGAAAGCGGCCAAATCGCCCGAAGAATAGAAAACTGGGCGCCAGAACAAAGCAAGCGGCGGCAACCGATCCCAGCATCATGCGCCATGACATGAAGTTGGCCGCTATGGCCACAAGGCTTGGCGCGGCAACAAAAGAAATGGCCGGGCCTAACTCATGGATCGATAAAGCTTTCCCCCTGTCCTCAGACCGCACCATTGCCGCCAAGGAGCTCAGCCCCGACGGTGGATATAAGCCTGCCGCGGAGCCAACGATGAGCATAGCAATATGGATTGTGATCGGCCCTTGAGACAGAGCGGCAAACAGCATTCCGCAACCCATAGTCAGCACTGCAATTGTTATGATGTGAAAGTGTTGCAGCCGTTGTGCAAGATATCCGCTTGCAAGTATTGAAGAGACAAAGCCGATAGAAATCGATAAAAAAAGACGTGTAGCCTGGCCTGCAGTCATTCCAAGCTCTTGCCGTATCTCGACGAGGAGCGGCGAGATAAGAAGCCGAGGAAAAAAGAGGCTAAAAACAATGAGCGTGAGAAATAACACCGACGGAAGAACATGGCGAAGGGGACGATCTACGGGCTGCATAGTTGCGGTAGGGTAACACATGAGAGGGTGTTTGCACGAGCGGCTACTTGACTACTAATTGGTATCATGGGTTACATTAATCATGGAGAGAGGGAGATGAGTGTCGACAAAACGTTGTACGAAATTCTTGGTCTAAGTGAAAACGCGGAGACCGAGGAAGTCCGGCGTGCGTTCAGGCATGCCGCCAAACAGCATCATCCCGATAGAAGCTCGGAGCGTGAATCTCCGGCCTTTCAGGCCGCATGTGAGGCGTACGAAACACTGAGAGACCCGAGTTTGCGTTTGGCTTATGATGCCGAGCTTGCTCGCCGCCGGCGCCGTGATTCGTTTGTACACCGTAGTGACGGAGTACGCCGTAGTGACGGAGTACGCCCAAACCGCGCCGTTCGTGAGGCGCAGCGTATGGCGCGCGCTGCATTTGATGGAAACCCGCGGGCGACTTTGGGAGGGGCGTTCGCTACTATGTTTGCGATGATGGACGAGATGCGTCTCACCTGGAACGAGACACGGCTTGGTTTTACCGACGCCTTACTGGGTAATGAAGGCGGTGGCGTGGACTATGACCTTGAGATGAGCCCGGAGGAGGCGGAGTCGGGAGCCCCGATACAGGTGCCCACCGAGCATGGTTACCTGCACGTTCGTATTCCACCTGGAGTTCGTCACGGTGATATACTCGAGGTAGAATTGAGTCCCAGCCGTCGGCGCAGTCACGGAATTCGCTTACGCATTGTTTTTATTTCGTAAGTCGTTCGAAGTCTTCTTTCTCCGGCTGCACTGCAGCTCCCTTGTCGGTTCTGAGAATAGGAACTCGCAAGAGTGTAGGATCGGCAAGTAGCTCCTCGCGGGCATCGAACTCCATATACTGCATTCCACGTTTGCGATAGCTGGCCGACTCTGTGTCTATCAGGGCTTCGAATCCACCGCATTGCGAGGCAATGCGGTCAAGTTCACCGGCAGATGGCGCATCACGGACGATATCGACAAGCTGGTACTCAATTCGGCGTTCCTTGAAGAATCGTTCTGCTGCCTGGGTTGAACGAGACTTCTTCCCGCCTATAATGCGTGGTGTCATAACATCTGAGCCTATCAAGCGTGCCCGGAAGCTGCAAGTGTTAGGACGTGGCTTGATGTTGGGATGTGGTAGGGTGGGACGTGGCTCCGACGCTTAGCTCAGGCTCAAGTATGAAGGGGCGGCATTGCTCTGACCGCGCAGTGGTAGTAAACTTAGCTATGTGAGTCCGCCTACACAAAGACCTCTAAAGAAGCGCACGCGAGCCCTATACGGGTTGGTTGCTGTGTTCCTCCTCATCTCTTTTCTTACTCTTGCTTTTCTTTATTCCAACACCGTACAAAGTTTTGTAGTTCGTGAACTTATATCTTTGGCGGCCGAAAGAGTTGGGCTGGATTTTGAGATTGAATCGATCTCAATCCGTGTAGGGAGCATAGAGATTAGGAATGCCTCACTCTATGAGCCCGGAGTCGGTCCGATTATTGATCTTGAGTACGGTTCAGTGGAGTTCGAGGTTCTCCCATTATTGCAGGGGCAGATAAACATTCGTCACCTGCGGCTCGACCGACCACGCGTCTTTATAGAGTATGAACGCCAGCCGCAAGGGAGGGACTCGCAGTTTCGAATTCAGCGGCTGAGAAACATGTTTCGTCCTGATGGGTATGAACCTGAACTCCGTGATGAACGTTTTGTGAGCGGACCCTCGGTATCTATTGGACACGTGCAAATCCGATCTGGAACTTTAGTCTTTGATGATAACGAGCGAGCTTTGCAACTGTCCGACCTAAGCTGGGGGGGCGCTTCAGTTCGCTACGGAGCTGGTGAGGTTTGGGTGGATCCTGGAATGCTCAGCTTTGAGTTGAGGGCTGGGTCTGAACCGTCGCATGTTCGCTATAGTGGAGATCCCGTTCGCTTAAACAATCACCAGCTGCGTGTAGACGCATTTACGCTTTGGGTAGGGGACTCGCTCATTCAGGGTGCCGCCGGTGCACGCTATGCCTCCATTCCTCGTGACGAGTCATGGCGCACCGCTCTCGATATTGAGCTACACGTCTACGAAGGGGAGTTGTTTCCCAATGATATTGCGGGTCTCGTATATCCGTGGATGCCGTCTTCGGTGCCGACTCCAGCGCTCAGTGAGCTCAATCAGTATGCACCTTACGAGATCGATATCGATCTGTCGGGAAACTTATCCGAAATACGGCAGGTTTATGGAGAGGTTCGCTCACGTGACGGGGGGATGCTGCGAGCCAATGGCGCGGCGCGGAATATAGACAATCTGGATAAGTTTAATTTCGAGGTGGAGTTTGAGGGATTTGTTTCTGATCTGCCGGGAATGGTAGATGCAACAAGCAGAGTTGCCGAACTCGCGTTAGTGAAGGAACTGACCGCCGACCCTCGATTCCCCGGTTCGGTGTCGTTTTCCGGTCAGCTCGAAGGAAGCCCAGCCGGCGCAAGAGGGAGTACCCCGGCTTTAGCGGGAAGAGTTCAACTGGAGACCGCGGAAGGAGTAGTCGTTGCGCACGGTCATTTTGCCGACAATGGTCTCTGGGCGGAGTCATTGCCCTTTGAGCTTTATGTGTCGAGCAATGACTACAGGGTCGACGCCTATTCGCAAGAGGGCTATAGGGCCGAAAGTCTTTCATTCACCGCACACGCACGTGGCGATGCCCTGAAGCTGCAGGCAAGCGAGGCAGAGGCAACCGTGCACGTGGCCGGAATAAGAATGCCGTCAACCCATACCGTTGCGACGCCTTCACTTGAGGCGGAACTGAATGTAAGCTATCGCGAACGTGAACTGTCGCTCGCAGCACGGGTGGACGAGAACGCATTGGATTTCTCGCTGAATGGGCTCCTGCATTTTCACTCTGGGCGAGGTGTGACCGGGGAAGGTCAGCTGGGAATAGAGACCGTGAATTTCGCGGCACTAGGGCTAAGCAAACATGATCTTCGCTTTGCCGGGGATATGAGTTGGAACTTCACGATGCCGTCCAATATGCTGGGCACTGGAGGGCTGCTCGTGCAGGATCTGACCTTTCGCTCCGACGACAAGGTGGCAGAGGTCGAACGCCTGCAGGCAGATCTTTCGGTTACTCCGCGGCTGACCAGGTTCTCGTTAGGCTCCGAGATTCTTGATCTCCAGTATGAGGGAAGCATAGGTCCCTTTGCACTTGCCGAGCGAGGGGTAGAGCTGCTCCAGCAGCATGTGGCGAGCTTCCCCGGTCTTGGGACTGGAGCGGTAGGCTTTTCCACCATGTTTGAGGCCGCTGAGTCGCAGCAAGACTTCGAATCTCCGAGTAATTCCGGTGATCATGTCGCGGCCTGGTTTGAGTTGCATGCTACCGAGGTGCTAACCGGGATTCTGGTTCCGCAGTTGCAGAGTATCGACCCTTTTTCTGCGGGACTGGTTTACGAAGAGTCTCGATCTCTGTTTCAAGTGAACGGCTGGGTGCCCGCTTTGCAGTACGATAGACTTGAACTCGAAGACCTATCAATGCAGGGAGTCCTTGACCGTGACTCTCTTCGTGGAGATCTGCGGCTTGCAGCATTCCGGAGTCCCACAATTACCAACATATCTGAAGACTCCAGTTCGGAGATAGAGATACTCGAGCCGCAGCTGCAGTTTCATACCACGGATATGAATCTTAGGTCGGAGCTCGATGCCGGCCGGATACTGGATGAAGAAATTGGTTCGATACTAGCCGCTATTGATCTTAGCGACCCCGAGAAGCCGGGTTCGGTTGAGTTTGAAATCATGGATTTCAAGATTGCAGCACTACAAAGCTTACTCGACAATGATGCCGAGCCGGTTGAAGGGGTTGTTACTGGAACGGGAGAACTGCAGCCGTCGGAACTTTTGCTCGAAATTGAGTTGCGTCTACAGGACTCTATCTCGGACCTATACCTTGCTGGTACTTACGACCGACCAAATGACTACATGAGTGCAGTGTTGGAGATGCCCAGGCTGGACATGGAGTACGTTGAAGGCTTTTCACGTGGTGAGGTGGGAGAAACGCGGGGATTCATCTCGGGCAGAACCGAGATCGAGGGACAGCTTAGAGAACCGGAGGTGAGCGGCGTTCTGGAGTTTCATGAAGTCGGACTGACCGTGCAGCGGCTTGGTAGCCGTTTGAGAATTGACGGACAGCAACTTCGTCTAAGCAACAACGGAGTACAGTTTGAGAACTTCAACGTTGTCGATGCGAACGGAGTGCCGGCGCGCATTAACGGAACCATTACTGCCGAGTTTGAGCAAGGCAATCATGCGGTTGACCTACAGTTAAGGACCAGGGGCTTCCGTGCAGTTGATACTACCGCAGCCGACAATCCCTTGTTCTATGGCAGGGCCCTGGTCGACGCCGATGCCCGTATTGGTGGACTTATCGACGAGGCTACGCTGGGAGGAACTCTTGGCCTACGTGCGGGAAGCAAAATAACCTTCGTTATGCCGGAACAGGATCGCGCCCTCGATGCGACCCGAGGGATCATTCGTTTTGTAAATGACGATGTAGACGGTTCGGAAACTGCAAGCGGAACTGGAGCACTTGGCGGTTCGGAGGCGGGGCAGACTCAACCGCTGGTCGGCGGGTTAGAGCTTGGAGTCAATGTGCAGGTCGACAACGACACCGAGGTAACCATTGTCG
>JAIVHN010000279.1 GCA_020201015.1 Spirochaeta sp.
CGGGGGGCATCATGGCGGTGCCCTTGAGTTGGTGCAGCCACAAGCGGAGCCGCAAGGCAAAACGGAGCTTAACCTTAGTCCATTTAAGATCGGAGTAGTGAGCGCAGTGGAGTCAAACCGGCGTGCGCTGTCGGCTATGCTTGAGGAGCTCGGCATTGTCGCGACAACTGCTGTCGATATAGACGAACTAAGGTTACCCACAAACTACGATGTTCTCATCGTGGATGTTGCCCCACGGAGGAGCGCCGAGCCTAATTCCGACACCCCTCAGTTACTTGATCTTCTGCGAGCGGCCTATCCGGCTCTTGGGCTTTCCGAAACGCCGCCCTGGGCCGTGGTCAAAACAGTTGCCCACCTTCCATTCGGAACACTTATTGATGCAGCTGATCTCGAGTCGGTGGGTCTGCACGGCGCCATAACAAAACCGGCAAAACGGCGCGCGCTCATTGACTGTTTAGTTGCGGTGCACCAAGGCAAGCGGGGTGTCTTTCCTGCCAACTCAGATCTACTCAGGGCAGCAGGCGGCGTGAGCAGCAAGGAACATGTGGGGAGTCGCTCAGCGCGAATCTTGGTAGTAGAAGACAACATCACGAACCAGAAAGTTGCGCGGATTATTCTAGAAAAGCTTGGCCACCGAGTAGATACGGTAGCCGACGGGAATGAAGCGGTACAGGCGCTTTCCATGGCTCCCTATGACCTGGTATTCATGGATGTTCAGATGCCGGTCATGGATGGCCTCACAGCCACAAAGCTTATCCGCCAAGGAGCACACGGCGTGCTCTCCGCGACAATCCCTATAGTCGCAATGACCGCACACGCACGTGCGGGAGACAAAGAACGGTGCCTTGCGGCCGGCATGAATGACTACATATCGAAACCTATTTCTCCCGAGAAAATCAAGGCCGTGCTTGAACAGTACGAGGAGCACGCCCCCGAACACCCTGTCTTCGACCGGGCCAGCTTTTTGGCGCGGGTGGTCAACGATGAAGCACTTGCCGCCGAGATTGCTGGTGTATTCCTGGAGACAACGCCGGAACACCTGTCACACCTGCGCCGGTCAATAGAAGACGGTGTATCCGCCGTGGAGGTGCGTGAGTGTGCGCACCGGATCAAAGGTTCCGCGGGGAATATCTCTGCGCTCCAGTTCTATCACCTTGCGCTTGAGCTTGAACATGCAGCTTCAGAAGAACGGATTGAGGCCTGCCGACAGATGTTACCACAGCTTGAGCACGCTTTTACTGAGCTCGGCAGGATGCTGCGAACGGAGTTTCAACTGCAGAAGTCGTAGTAGCGTCGGGCTTTCCGCCGCACGAGTATGCGGCTCTCTACGGCGACTCAAGCAAGCTTCGCAGGCGCGCTACGTCAATACGATAGCAGCCCCGGTCAAGACGGCATACAATGAGTTCAGTTTCAAGCTGCGCCAAAGATCGGGACAGAGATGGACGTTCAACCCCAAAGAGTTCCGCCAACTGACGGATGGTGTACCCGAGCCGAATTTCGGACGACCGCTGTTCGGTGTGCAGACGCAGGAAATGGGCAGCAATCTTTTGTGAAAGACTGTGAAACTTAGCCATGCGTAGCTTCTCGGCCAGGAAGTTAATTTTGTCCCCCGCCTCGCGTAGGAAATTTTCCAAGACGCACGGATAACGAACCAGCAGCTGCAAGACCTGATTCCGTGCAAGGCTGCGAACGACAACATCGCCCTCAGCAACCAGCTGCACCGGCAGTGTAGCCTCCCCGGAGAACAGCACCGGTCCGGCAACCATCTCGCCAGCCTGCAGCGTCTCCACTTTCATGAGCCGCCCCTGAGGATCAGGAAACTCGGCCGAAAGTGAACCGTGATCTATCATTATAAGCGACTCTAGCGGATCTCCCATGAGCGCTAACACAGTACCGTCAGCATAGCGTCGAACTGTCCATGGGTAGGTAGTCTGAATACTGCGGAGCTCGTCCTCGCTTAGGCCCTCCCACAAGCCATGCTGCATACCGTCCATTGGCCCTCCTCACCAGCTTCTTCACTGAAAAGGTAACATAAGTTACCGACAGGTATCAGCACCTGTTTTATTGTGGGTATGGATCATTGCTTAGAAAGATCCACCAATCCACGTATCAAGGAGCTGAGCATGCTCAGAGAAATTATAGAGATTGATGAAGACCTCTGCATAGGATGTGGGAACTGCGTCCCAAACTGTCACCAGGGAGCACTGCAAGTCATTGACGGTACGTGCCGTCTTATTTCCGATCTGTTTTGTGAGGGACTGGGCGCCTGCGTCGGACACTGCCCGACAGGCGCAATGACCGTAGAAAAGCGTGAGGCAATAGACTATGACGAGTTCGAAGTTATGGAACGCATTAGCGCTGGCGGCCCCAATGTAATTCGTGCGCACTTAGCCCACTTGGAACAGCACAAACAAGACGCATACCTTGCCCAAGCTCATGCTTACCTTGAAGAGCATGATATCGCCGTTCCGGGAGCTGCTGATGCGGCCGAGGCGCCGGTGGCTGCCGCTATCCACGCCCATCACACCCAACAGGGCGGGAGCCACGGTGGGAGCCACGGCGGAGGCGGCTGCCCGGGTTCACGTGCCCGCAGCATAGGGCCCAGCGTGCCTGAGACCAATACATCTCCGACAAACACCACCACTGGGTCAGGTGCGCCAAGCGAACTGCGCCAGTGGCCTATACAGCTTCACCTTGTTCCGCCACAAGCACCGTACTTCCAGGGAGCCGATGTGTTGCTGGCCGCAGACTGCTCCGCGTTTGCGGTTGGAGCATTTCACCAGGACTTCCTGCGAGGCAAGGCCTTGGCAATTGCCTGCCCAAAACTAGATCAAGGACAGGAGGCGTACATTGCCAAGCTTGTCAGCCTGATTGATGACGCTCGGATTAATACATTAACCGTCATGATCATGGAAGTTCCCTGTTGCGGCGGCCTTATTCGCATGGCGCAACAAGCCTGTGCGGCGGCCCAAAGAAAGGTACCGGTCAAGCAAGTGATTCTCTCGCTCGAAGGAAAAATCATTCAGGAAGACTGGGTAGTCGTATAAGAAGCTAATTCATACTCGGATAGAAAGGATCGTCAGCATTATTTTTTGGGGCCCCCTCATCCTCGGAAACCTCTCCCAAGCTCAGAACATACTGCTCTTGCTCCTCGGTTTCGACACTACCCACTCGCGCAACCCGGACACGGTG
This sequence comes from Spirochaeta sp., assembly GCA_020201015.1. GTDB lineage: Bacteria > Spirochaetota > Spirochaetia > DSM-27196 > SLAA01 > SLAA01. Next base: position 3,193 of record JAIVHN010000279.1, read on the forward strand.
GAGCGCATTCTGTGGTGTTTCACCCGACTCAACAAGCAAGCGAGCCGCGATTGTTCCGGTTCTGCCAAGCCCGCCACGACAGTGAATAACCACATGCTCTCCAGCATCAAGGTGTTTGTGGAGGATCGGAGACACTACGTCCCAGGTTTTTTCAAACTCCGAATCAGGAATAGAGACGTCTTGAATCGGGAGGTGGTACCATTTAAGTCCTATCTCACCCGCACGCTCGCCTATGTCTTCCACACCAAGTTGCCGCAGTTCGTACTGTTCCATAAGCGTAACAAGAACTTTGCCGCCCCAGTCCAGGATCGCCTGCAGATCAATATCTAGATCCCGGTCCCAGGCACCAGTCAAGGCTGCCTGGTCTTTTTTTCCTGGACACAGGGTCATTCCTATGAGTCCGGGTCCGGATGTCTTTAGTGGTGCAATTTGGAGCGGATGATCTTGGCTTGTTCTCCCGTTCATTTTGTCTCCCCTCTCGTTTATAATAACAATAGACGGGGAAAAACGCAAAAAAGCCTAGTGCCCCGAGATCATCGCTACAAGTATTGACCAGTATCCGGAGCCGAGAAGTGCGTAAAGCGGCCCGGGGCAGGCGCCAACCAAAGCCCAGCCAAGACCAAAGATCACCCCGCCAGCAGTATTGCCTACGTGATTGAAGGGCTTCCCTTTGAGCTTAATCTCCTCACCGGAAACTGTCTTTAGGTGCAAAACGCGAATCAATGTAACGGTAATGATTCCAACTACAATAGCGCCAAGAATGACACCGTACATATGGAAACTTTGGAAGTAAAACATCTCCTGTATACGAAACCAGGAAACAGCCTCGCTCTTCGTGAGCACAATGCCAAAGAACATCCCAATACCAAAAAATTTAAGCAACTTCATGACGTCCCCCTACATGCCCAGAATAAACGGCAGTAACAGCCGCGACATAAACAAACCACCAACAAAGAAGGCAATCACCGCCACAATTGACCCGAGGTTGAGCAACGAGACGCCCATGATCGCGTGTCCGGAGGTGCAACCACCGGCATAGCGAGCCCCAAAGCCCACCAGGAATCCGCCGACACCAAGAACAATCAAAGATCGCAACGTAAATAGGTTTTCCAGGGCAAAAAGTTCACGCGGCAACAACTCGCTCGGAGCCGATAAGCCCCACGAGCCGAATAACTCTGTCGCGGCGGCCGAGACCTGTGGTGGCCCCCCGGCTCCTAAAAACAGCACAGCCACCGCGCCGCCAACCACAAGACCTGCGACAAACACTAAGTTCCAGGCTTGCGCCTTCCAGTCGTAGCGGAAATAGTCCGCCTTTGGTTTAACCGTTGCCGCGCAAATGTGCTGTAGGGAAGTTGAGACACCAAACTGCTTGTTGCCAAAGAACAACAAGAGAGGAATGGTTAACCCCAGCAGCGGCCCAGCCACATACCACGGCCACGGTTGGGAGAGAAAATCAATAAGCGCCATACGAACCTCCGGTATATATTACTTGACTAATATAGTAATAGTTTAATAGAATGTAGTCAAAGGCTAATGTAAGTCTTATTTTACGTAGGGTAAAGAGACCTTTTCGAGTACATAGGAGGCAGAAATGTTTTTACGGCAAGTTTACGATGACGCGCTCGCGCAGGCGGCCTACATCATAGGATGTCAGCAGACAGGAGACGCCATAGTTATTGATCCTGAACGAGACATAGACCGGTACAGAAAAATTGCAGACGAACAAGGGTTACGCATAACGGCAGTTGCAGAAACTCATATTCATGCCGATTTCGTCTCGGGGGCTCGCGAGTTTGCTCAAGATCCAACAGTTACACTGTATCTGTCTGGGCTTGGTGGTGACGACTGGTCTTACACGTGGCCGGACTCCAGCACAAACGTGAGCTATATC
>JAIVHN010000280.1 GCA_020201015.1 Spirochaeta sp.
GTATGGTACTTGATGCACGCACACAGTTTTCAAATGCTCCCTGGGAATTGTGGTATCCGGTGCTAGGAATAGCCATTCTTATAATCAGTTTCAATCTGATGTCGGACGGCGTACGCCGGCTGTTGCGGAAAGAGGAGTAACGATTGTGTCCGAGCCTGTAATTAGTGCAAAAGACCTTTCCATTGACTATCGCATCGGCCGCGACTGGATGCAGGCGGTACGGAGCGTCGATCTGAGCATCAATCCGCTTCAAATTCATGGTCTTGTTGGCGAAAGCGGCAGCGGCAAGTCCACCATCGCTCTGGCCATGATTCGCCATCTTGCTCGCAATGCTCGGATATCTGAAGGGCGCATTCTTTTTGGTGAACGAGACTTGAGACAGCTTCGCCAACGGGAGATCGAAGATATTTGGGGAAATCAGATCACACTTGTTCCGCAGAATACGATGGACTCCCTCAATCCGTCGCTCAGGATCTCACGGCAGATGACGGAAGTGACCAGACGTCATTCAAGTGTCTCGGCGACGGAAGCGTACGAACATGCAGCAGATGCGCTTCGGAGTGTTCAAATTGCGGACCCAGAGCAGGTTCTGTCTCGGTACCCACATCAGCTCTCTGGCGGAATGATGCAGCGAGTCATGATTGCAATGGCTTTGAGTACTCGTCCTCGACTTGTAGTGCTTGATGAGCCGACCACCGCCCTTGATGTGACAACTCAGGCGGTCATCTTAGATCTGCTTCGCGACCTTATTAAGGAGGAGCAAGCGGCCGCACTCTATGTCTCCCACGACCTGGGGACGGTTGCGCAGCTGTGCGATTACGTGACGGTCCTGTATGCTGGCGAGATAATGGAAAGTGCGCCGGTGGACGAGCTCTTTTCTCAGCCGCGGCACCCCTACACTATCGGGCTCCTCTCCTGTTTGCCGTCTACGGCTGAGGAACAGGAATCCCGGCTCACGACAATCAGCGGCGTCGCTGCAGCCCTTGGTGCCCGCAGTTCTTCTTGTGTATTTGCAGACCGCTGTCCATTAGCAACAGCACAGTGTCGCACTAGCAAGCCGCCGCTTGAAGATACCGGCGACCACCGTAATGTACGGTGCTGGCGGTGGCGTGAGATTGCTGCTGGCACCATTACTCCATTTGAGCCCACTGCACGTAACATAACGTCGAGTGCGCCACGCCATTCCCGCGTGCTCCAAGTGCGGGAAATAAGCAAGCGCTTCGATGATTCACGTGTTCTTCCGTCGTTAGTAAACCGTCGCACGTCCGGCGTCCAAGCCGTGCGCGACGTTTCTCTGGCAGTCGACACGCGGTCTACGTTCGGCTTGGTCGGTGAAAGCGGGAGCGGTAAGACCTCGTTAGCTCGGTCTCTGCTTGCGCTTGTGGAAGCCGATACGGGCTCCATTGAGCTGCGTGGTGAGCCTATTAGCCTCACTCTTAAGCGGCGAGACCGCGCGACGCTGCAAAATCTTAGGACAGTGTTCCAGAATCCTGACGATTCTCTAAACCCGTACCGGACGGTGGGGCAGACAATATCCCGTACGCTCCGGAAACTCTCTGCAGAACCACTCGGCGCAAAGGCCGCACGTGAGAGGGTGAAAGAGCTACTGCGTGCCGTTGGTCTTACAGACGACTATTACCACCGGCGGCCTGCATTTCTCAGCGGAGGAGAGAAGCAACGTGTAGCAATTGCCCGAGCTTTTGCGCCTGCACCCGCCCTTGTCATAGCAGATGAGCCGACTTCCTCTCTTGATGTCTCGGTACAAGCGGTCATCTTGAATCTGCTAAAGGACCTTCGTGCTGCGGAAGGGGCGTCATACGTGGTCATTTCGCATGACCTTGAAGTTGTGAGTTATTTATCCGACCACATTGCCGTGATGTATCTTGGTGAAATTGTGGAGCAGGGAGCAAACAAGGACGTTATCCACTTTCCATCGCACCCGTATACTGAAGCGCTGCTTTCTGCCGCGCCAACGCCCGACCCAGCGGTTCGCCACCGGCCTATTGCACTCAGCGGTGAGGTTCCCTCGCCGAGGAACCGCCCGCCCGGGTGCCCCTTTCAAACCCGCTGTCCCAGGAAGATTGGTACCGTATGTGAAACGGATGCTCCACCGGTCCGTACGAATGAAGATGGCCATGAGATCCGCTGCCATTATACGTTTGAAGAGCTTGAATCAATGCAAAGTAAAGGGCCGCCAACGCCGCCGCAAGAAAAAACCGAGCAAAGGTTGCAAAGGGCGGAGAACAAATGACTCGTTACCTTATTCGCCGCCTTTTTACGCTTGCACTCACGTTGCTTGTGACCTCGTTCATTATCTTTGCGCTGACGAATTTGTTGCCTGGTGATGTCGCGCGACTCGTTCTTGGGCGTGATGCTTCTGACACAGCCATTGAAAACTTTGAACAAAGGTTCGGACTTGACCGGCCGCCGCTGGTGCAATACGCGCAGTGGCTTGGTGGGTTTATAACCGCCGATTGGGGTCGATCTTATACCGCCGGAAGCCCGGCGGTACGCAGCTTAGTGCTGGGCCGGCTTGGAAACTCAATGCGCTTAGCGGGTACAACACTCCTCATTGTCATTCCGCTGTCGCTCCTGCTTGGTGTGCTTGCCTCTTTGCGGGAAGGAAGCTGGACGGATAGTATTATCTCGGTGGCATCGCTTTCGGTGGTTGGCTTGCCTGAGTTCGTCACCGGGATCGTGCTGATTAACGTTTTTGCCCTGCAACTTGGATGGTTTCCGGCGAGTACCTACATCTCCAACAACATGCCGTTTGGAGAGTGGATGCGGCTGCTCACTTTGCCAGCCCTTACCGCAAGTCTGGCGATTACGGGCTACGTTACCCGTATGACGCGCGCCAGTATGCTGGAAGAACTGAAGAAACCCTACGTGCGAACGGCAACACTAAAAGGTATTCCATACCGGCGCGTAATCTTTGCGCACGCGCTGCGAAACGCACTTCTTCCGACAATAGCAGTGATAGCGCTCTCGATCGGGTGGCTCATGGGCGGGCTTGTCGTCATTGAGAACGTTTTTAATTTCCCAGGAATTGGCTCGCTGCTTGTGACTGCGGTGACACAAAAGAACCTTCCGGTGTTGCAAGCTATCTCGGTGCTCATCGTGTTCTTTTACGCCTTTGCAAATCTCATTTCCGACCTGCTGTTTGCGCTCCTGAATCCGCGCATTCGCTTATCGTAGCCGCTTGGAGGCGTCAGCCGACAAGCGCCAGCCGACAAGCACCCGGCGCGTCAGCCTATAAGCGTCAGCCGACAAGCGCCTGGAATGCAATCATTCCTGCAATAGCGACCGTGACTATCGTGGCGACGTGCTCCTTTTTTGCATCCTCAAGGGCATCTGGAATGAGCTCAGACGTCAGCATCCAGATCATTGCCCCCGCGGCAAGGCCTAGACCGACCGGAAGAAAGGGCTGGAACGCCTGAACAAAAAGAAAGGCCGGAACTGCTACCAACGGCTGCGGCAGACTAGAGAATATCGACCATAAGCCAGCTTTCCAGACCTTGACGCCTCGTGGAACAAGCACCAGCGATATCGCCAGTCCCTCAGGTATGTTATGCACCGCAATAGCCAAGGATATAAACGCGCCGAACTGCTCACCACCGCCAAAAGATACTCCTACACCGATACCTTCCGCAAAGGAGTGCAACGTCATTACTCCCACGATCATCAGCGCCTTCTTGGCGTCGGCCCCTTCCAAAGCTCCTGCCGAGAGTGTAGTGTCTCGTCGTGGTTAAGGCGTGTCTGCGTGATATAGATGAGAACGGTTCCAATAAGAATGCCTGCAATTGTCCGCCACAGGCTGTACTCCAAGCCCTCATAGATCAAGTTGAAGCTTGCTGCAGCCATGATTCCTGCAGCAAACCCGCCGGCAAGTCCCAAGACGCGCCGTGACAGGTCCTTCTTGATCATGAACGGTATGGCACCCAGACCGGTGGCCAAGGCGGTGATCATGGCGTAGACAAAAACGGTTAACGTGGGGGGGAGATTTAATGCTTCCATCAGTAGTTTTGCTCCACTATTTTTATGGAAGGATAACTATTCCCTATAACGGTGGGCAACCCGTCCCTACTGCTTTTTCCAGCTGCAGCGTGTCGTACGACTGAAAACGTGACAAAGGCGCGCAAACGTGTCAACCATTGGTTTTGTTTGGTGGGAAGGCGTTCGCGATCCTTATTTGATCAGATCATCGATAGTTCCGAACTCCACCGCGCCGCCCGCCTCGCGGATCTCAAACTCCTCAACAATGCGGCGATCATTCAGATCCTCGTATAATTCCCACAGTGCTTTCTTGATCACCGACGAGGTATCCGCATGAAAAGCTTTCTTCAGGTACTCAAGCGCTTTTTCCTCGTTGTCATTGAATCGAACGGAAGTCACTCCCATAATCTGTACACCTCATCTCGTTTACCGACATGGACGACGAATAGATCGTCTTCAACATAGAAAACCGCGCGGTACTTCCCTTTCCGCAGCCGGAAGTAGGTCCGTTGATAGTCACCCCGCATTTCCTTGAGATCGAATAGGGCGAAATCGCGGGTTGCATCTAGCGAAATCAAGGCGTTATGAATCGTTCTTGCGACAGATCGCGGTACCTTGCCCTTGGTGAGCGCCTTCCTGACCGCCGACTCATAATACACCATGTAAACATTGTATTACAATTGGGCGCTGATTTCAAGCCCCAAGCGCGGCGCTCATTTGGAACATGCGTGGCTGTTAGTGCTTGGCCTGGGGCCGATAGAGTAAGTGCGTCCGGTAGGCTCGTCAAACAGCCTCTTTTTCTGATACATTCAGCCAAATGGAAGAAGAGACCCTCAGCGAATTTGTTATTCCGTTACCGGTAGACTTACCAGGCTCGCGAACCACGATCTCAGCAATTCTGATCTCGGTTTTCCTCATGGGAGCAGGAATGGGGGTGCAGGGATCGGCCGTTTCTCTGCGGGCGGGTCTTGAGGGCTTTTCCGAATCGCTGGTGGGACTCATCATGTCCGCCAAATCAACCCAGTTGCGTGGGTTGTGTTCCGTTCCATGACCGGGTTCGCACTTTCTATTATGTTCGTTGTGGCCGAAAGTTGGTTGAACTCGTCCAGTAACCGCAGTAACCGTGGTCGCCTGCTCAGCGCGTACAGCGTCGTCTACCTTGTTTCTATGGGCGCCGGTCAGCCGCTGCTGGCAATCTTCCCACCTGCCAGCTTCGAGATCTTCGGCGCCACCACAGTGCTCATTTCGCTCTGCCTGATACCGGTGGCAGTGATGCGGGTATCTGGAGAGCCAAGCCCCGACCGGGAACCCCCCAGGCTCATACGCACATTTATGAAGTCTCCCCTTGCCGGAAGCGGAGTGATTGTGGCGGGGATTATGGCAGGTGCAACCTGGAGCCTGACTCCCTTGTACGGCCAGCAGGTCGGTATGGCGAGCGGGGCAATTGGTGTGCTCATGCTTCTGGTCTCGGTGGGAACAATCGCGCTCCAATGGCCGTTGGGCTGGATATCGGACAAGAAAAGTCGCAGCCTTGCCATTCTGTGGAGTATTGGCACCGCTGCGGTGGCGGCTGGCTTCATTGCACTATTCCGTCCAAGCGGCGGCATGCTCTACGTGCTGATCTTCTTCTACGGAGGATTCGGCATGCCGCTCTACTCGCTCTCGGTAGCACTTGCAAATGACCAGTTTGAACCACGTGAGATGGTCCGCGCCGCTGGCGCCATCGTCATATACTACGGAATTGGAAATGCCTTTGGCCCGGTACTGGGAAGTCAGTTTATGCGTTGGGTCGGTCCCGGC
>JAIVHN010000114.1 GCA_020201015.1 Spirochaeta sp.
GCCTTCATGCGTACCGCCCCTGGGGCAGAGCGGCATCTGCTTGAGGGAGCCCAAGGCGCTCTGCTTGATGTAGACATCGGCACCTATCCCTATGTCTCATCCGGCAGCTCGGCAGCGGCTGGCGCCTGTGTTGGCGCGGCTATTGGCCCCCGCGGCATTGACCATGTACTTGGCGTCTTCAAAGCCTATTCAACACGGGTTGGAAACGGCCCCTTTCCCAGTGAGTTTCGTGGCACCGACACCGACGAACTTGAAGAACTGGTACGTGAGACCGGACGTGAATACGGTGTTACGACCGGCAGGGCCCGTCGCTGCGGATACCTTGACCTCGTGGCGTTGCGTTACGTGTGCGCCGTCAACTCGGTAGATACGCTGGCGCTCACGCATCTCGACGTTTACGATACCGTTGAAACACCAAAACTATGCATTGCTTACGAAACCGATGGCGGTGTCCTTGAAGACTTCCCCGCGGACATCAACGTACTTGAAGAATCACGGCCGGTAACCAAAAGCTTCAGCGGCTGGAACCGGTCAATTGCTGAGTGCAAGAGTTACGAAGAGTTGCCAGAGGAGGCCCGCGCGTATATCGAGTTCATTGAGGAGTTTGTCGAAACTCCTATCAGTATGATCTCGATCGGATACGAGCGTGAACGCACTATTGTTAGGCGGAATCCGTGGACGGAGTAAGCGACAGCATTCTGATACTCGACTTTGGCAGTCAAACCACCCAGCTTATTGCCCGCAGAATTCGAGAACTTGGAGTCTATACGGATATCATTCCTGGTGACGAGCCGCTGGCCGAACACCTACATGAGCATGTGCGCGGTATTATTCTCTCAGGTTCACCAATGTCGGTGCTTGACGACGGGGCTGCGCAGCCGGATCCGGTGCTCTACGAAACCACAGTACCGAAACTGGGTATTTGCTACGGTCTGCAGCGCATGACCCATGACAATGGTGGCGAAGTCGCCGCCGCCAGTTCGCGCGAGTTTGGCCGTGCACGCATGCGTTTTAGCGAGGATCACCCGCTGTTTAAGGAAGTCCCCGACGGTTTCCTTAGTTGGATGAGTCATGGTGACAGTATTCTCCAACCCGCACTCGGAGGTACAGTCATAACTCGTTCCGAACATGGACTCATTGCCTGCGTGGATTATCCCGAACGCGACATGACCGGAATACAGTTTCACCCGGAGGTTAGTCACTGTGAGTACGGCACGCGTATTTTGCAGAACTTCGTATTCGGTATGTGCGGGGCTCAAGCTACATGGAGCATGGATGAGTATCGCGAACAAGCCGCGCGAGATATCTGTACGCAAGTCGGGCAAGAGCCGGTTCTGCTGCTGATCTCCGGTGGAGTAGATAGTTCGGTAGCTGCCGCACTGCTGCTTGAAGCGCTCCCAGCGGAACAGGTGTATTTGATGTATGTCGATACCGGCATGATGCGAGCCGGGGAGACAGAACAAGTTTCCGCTGTCTTAGAGAAACTTGGTGCCAAACATCTGTTCGTCATAGATGCCTCTGAGCGATTCCTCTCAGCCTTAGCCGGAGTTGCAGACCCGGAAGAGAAACGGCGTATTATTGGCGATATGTTTATCTCCGTGCAGCAAGAAGAGGTGCGCACCCATGTCCCCGGTAACTATTTTCTTGCCCAAGGTACCCTCTACACAGATCTCATAGAGAGCGGTAAGGGCGTCGGCAAGAGCGCCAAGGTCATTAAGTCACACCACAACGTGCGTTCGCCTTTGGTTGAAAAGAAACGGGCAGAAGGGCGCATTGTAGAACCACTTGCGGCGCTGTATAAGGACGAAGTCCGTGAGCTTGGTCGGACCCTCGGCCTACCTGAAAGCACCGTCGGCAGACATCCTTTCCCTGGGCCGGGGCTTGCGGTTCGTATCCTTGGTGAAATTACGCCTGAGCGCTGCGACCTCCTGCGTCGTGCCGACGCCATCTATATTGAGGAGTTACACGAACGTGGCCTGTACGACGAGATATGGCAGGCGTTTGCGGTGCTTCTACCTATTCGTGCCGTAGGCGTAGCCGGTGATGCTCGTGAGTACGGGTCGGTACTCGCCTTACGTGCGGTAGTATCACACGACGGAATGACGGCCGATGTATATGCCTTTCCGCCGCAAGACCTCCTGGAGATCTCAGCCCGTCTTACAAACCAGGTACCGGAGATCGGCCGGGTAGTCTATGACATCTCAAGCAAGCCTCCCGCCACCATCGAATGGGAGTAGTGGCTTGCAACGCAGATCTTGACCTACGCATAGATCTTGACCTACGCATAGATCTTGACCTACGCGTCGCACTGCGGTATCTTCAAGAAGTAAGAACGCAGGAACACGGGGGTGTTCCGGTTTCGACTGGGGTTGTCGACCATATCCGTGGCAGGTAGAGTGCCGTTCTCTTTAACCGGCACCAATAGTAACTGCAGATAACGCAGACTACACTCTCGCCGCTGCGTAAGTAGTGACGACGGGCACCCGAGGCGCTGTTCCGAGCGTCGGTGTTGCTTGACACAGACCGGGACTAGTCAAGTTTCTCACCCACGAAGACTTGGCGAAACTTAGTGGGAGTAGGCGTGTAGGGTTTGTCGTTTACACCTTGCATTGCCGAAAATTAAGTAGAGGACTAAACCTGTAGAAGCGTATATGGGGCGCCTTAGGACGTGGGTTCGACTCCCACCACCTCCAAAACACGAAGGGCTGCATGCGAAAGCATAGCAGCCCTTCTCACGTTAACAGCGGGAGTCGAAACGGTAGACGATGTCCAAGGATGGACAAGTGCCGGGCGAGGCATGGACGCCGAAAGCCCGGCCCCGCGTCGCGCATAGCGACGAAAAGCGCACACGATGTGCGCGACAGGGCTCGTAGGCGGGCCGTAGGGAGCACACACGACGTGTGCGACCGAAGGCGACTCCCGCCACCTCCGAAAGGCCAGCTCCGCGTGGCGAATGCGACTTGCCACCTATCGCTGGGATGCGGTATTTTATGAAACATGACACTTTTGGGTAGCTTTATATGACCTTGTTAGCCAGTAACCGAAAGATCACAAGTCTAAAACAGGGTCGGCAGCGTCCTTATCGCATGCTCGTACTTTTGCTGCCCCTGGTCGTGATGGTGATCTTTGGTGCTTGCCGCACTCGCGAAATTGTGGAGGAACCCTACGAACCGTCGGCCTCACACAAGAAGTATCGAGAAGGGCTTGTAGCAATGGAACTGGACGAAACATCAATTGGCCGGACATGGTTGTCGCAGGCAGACGCAGCGCTCGAGGCCCCGAATACAGTTGCAATTCCTTTCCAAGAATTGGCTCATTTTGAGCCAGCGCGACCTGAGGCAGTTGGGTTTCGTTTTAAAGCAATTCGAGGTCAACGTATAGAGATTTTGCTTGAAATCGATGAAGGCGAGCAGGGCAGGATGTTTGCAGATGTTTTCCGAGTAGAAGATGAGGAGCCCGACGCCCTGCCCCAGGTTGCCAGTTACTCCGATCAACTTAATCGCCTCGAGTTTGAACCCCGTCGTGATGCCGAGTACATCCTGAGGCTGCAACCAGAACTTCTGCGCGGTGGGCGCTACTCGGTCACGATCCGGTCTGTCCCGGTTATGAGTTTTCCGGTACAAAATCACGGAATGAATCACATTTGGAGCTTCTTTGGTGATGGGCGTGACGGTGGAACTCGCCTACATGAGGGGCTCGATGTATTTGCTCCCCGCGGCACACCGGTAC
>JAIVHN010000115.1:0-1800 GCA_020201015.1 Spirochaeta sp.
TGAGTTCACTTCGCGTATGCCGCCGAGCTTAATGAGGTCCTGCCCGTTGGAGAGCTGTTCCCATACCGAGTTGTCCGGGTCAAGGGACTCGCGCATCTGGTCGGCATAAGCAAGCTTGACGGTCTCGCCGAGGCGAAGGGTGCCGGAGTCCGGCTGTTCTGTTCCGGCAATAAGCTTAAAGAGCGTTGTCTTACCGGCGCCGTTTGGGCCAACTATGCCAATGACTGCTCCAGGCGGAATAGTAAATGAAAGGTCTTCAAACAAAATCTTCCCATCATAGGTCTTGGTAATTCCCTCAGCCTCAACGACCAAGTTTCCCAGGCGCGGGCCCGGAGGAATGCTAAGCTTGGCTTCTCGCACCTTTTCACGTGAGCCCTCGCTCAGAAGCTGCTCGTACTTGTTGATACGCGCCTTGCTCTTGGCGTGCTGTGCCTTTGGCGACATCTTGATCCATTCAAGCTCCCGAGCAAGGGTGCGCTGTCGCTCGCTCTCACTCTTCTCTTCCTGCGCCAGTCTTTGCCGCTTCTGGTCAAGCCAACTACTGTAGTTACCCTTCCAAGGAATGCCCTCGCCGCGGTCTAGTTCAAGGATCCAGCCAGCAACGTTATCTAAAAAGTAGCGGTCATGCGTTACGGCAATGATTGTGCCCTCATACTCACGTAAATGCCGTTCAAGCCAGGCGACCGTCTCGGCATCCAGGTGGTTGGTCGGCTCGTCCAAGAGAAGGATATCCGGTTTGCGGAGCAGCAGCCGACACAGAGCCACCCGGCGGCGTTCACCGCCTGAGAGTACATCGACCTGAGCCTCCGGAGGCGGACAGCGCAGAGCGTCCATAGCCATTTCTAGACGTGAGTCGATATCCCAGCCGCCTGCTGCATCAATCTTTTCTTGAATGGCAGCTTGTTTTACCCCAATTTTTTCGTAGTCGGCATCGGGGTCACCATAGGCTTCGTTGACTTTGTCAAACTCGGTAAGCAGATCCATAATTTCTTGCACGCCCTCGGCTACTACTTCACGCACCGTTTTGCCAGCTGCGAGTTCGGGCTCCTGCTGCAGGTAGCCTATAGTGAAGCCTGGAGAGATTGATGTTTCGCCGTCAATCTCCTGATCGACACCGCTGAGAATTTTCAGCAAGCTCGACTTGCCCGAGCCGTTTAGACCAATAACGCCAATCTTGGCCCCGTAGAAATATGAGAGGTTGATGTCTTTTAATACTTGTTTGGTCCCGTGCCGTTTCGAGACCCGGTGCATAGTATAAATAATTTTTTTGTCGTCGGTTGTTGCCATGCTCACATGGTATCAGAAAAGGGCGATGTAGGGGAGTGGGCTCGCAAACACGTCCTCACAGCAATCTAACATTCTTTGGGCTTGCATGGACCGATGTCAAGCGGTAGTATTGGCGTTACTAACGGAAGGGGGATCTATGAAGAAACAATTGGTTTATGGAGTTTTGCTTGCCAGCCTTTGCCTGGTGTTAGCTGCGCCACAGCTTGCAGCCCAGTCACTCAAAGGCATGAGCCTCAATGGTGCAACCGGCCTCATGTCTATACCTAGCGGCCGCATAGGCTGGGAGCATAGCGCCGACCTGGGCTTTGATCTTGGATATCATGCGGTCTTTGACGACGATGATGATGATATTGCGCATATCCCCAAAGCAAGCGTGAGTCTGTTTAAGCTTGCGGAGGTATCGTTTGCGTATGATACCAACGGAGGTGACGATAACGAGGACATCATCATTGGAGGCAAGATTCAGCTGCCGACCGGACGTACTGCGGTTGCAATAGGTGGCAATGTGCAGGC
>JAIVHN010000115.1:2040-5768 GCA_020201015.1 Spirochaeta sp.
AGGAGCAAGATCGATATCCGACCGCCCCCGGCAGTAGTGCTGTGGGGCGGTTTTTCTTGTCCGGGACAGGTGCGAAGTGCTATAGTGCCGCAAAGGAGAGGCTGGAACCATGTCTGAGAAACGGGTCATTCTTCACGCGGCCGATTTAGACGGCTACCTCACAGACGGCGACAAGACCAATATCGGTAGAATGGATGAGCTGTACTCTCAGGTCAACACAGCTGCCGCTACTCTGAGTAACGCCACCGATCAAGAGGAAATCGTACGGCAAAAATCGACCTTGATCGGTCTTTATGATGCCATGGGCAAACTCATGCAGGAGGTCACTGGAGCTGAAAAGCAGATCCGTGTGTACTCTTTTGAGACCCCGCGGAGTGTGCATGGCGAGGTGTCACGCCTCATTGCCAAGCTTCGCGATGTCCAAACACAAAATGCCGAGTTTGTGTACTACGTACAACGCGCCTACGAACTACTCTTTACTTTGGCATATACGGATCCGGACAACCACGAAAAGAATCATCTTATTGTTAAAACTCCGGTATCGGCACCGGTGCAGAACTATGCAGTCCACAAAATTCCCAACATCGACTCCGAACTTACTAGCTGTGTAATGTGCGTAATGTTACGCGGCGCTCTCCTTCCATCTATGATCCTGTCTAAAGAAATACAGGAGTACTCATCGGCTGGGTATGTTACTCCTTTCGCGCTCTTTCGCATTCAACGTGACGACAGGCGCAAGGAACGTGACATGGAGTACGTGCTTGATCTTGAGCGCTCATACTTTGATCCGGCAATGCTGGACGGCAAGGACTTAGTTTTTGCCGATCCTATGAACGCAACCGGCGGCAGCTTGGTTACTATTATTCAGTACCTCAAGAAGCAGGGGGTGCGACCGCGATCGATCAAGTTTCTGAATGTAATTTCGGCGCTTAAGGGCACACTGCGTCTTGTTCGCGCCTTGGAAGATGTGCATATTTACACACTATGGATGGATCCGGTGCTCAACGATGCAGCCTATATTTTGCCGGGTCTTGGTGATGCCGGTGATCGTCTTAATGGAAAGGATGCTGAAGACATGCCACGCAACATTATTCAGTTGGTGGCGGACTACGGCACCACTATCTCAAACCTCTATCGCTCGCAGGTGCGTAAAATTGAAGAGACGGTGTTACGACTGTAGACGGCGTTACATCGTGCTTGCCGGTGTTCTATTGACGGCGGCTTTCAGCGGCTGTGTGACCGGGGTTTCCCGTCAAGATGTGGCGTTAGAGTATTTCAACATAGGGAACGCCTACTACGAGCTTGGTCGCTATGACGAAGCATCGGATTACTATATTCGTGCCCTGGATCTTGATCCCAGTCTCTCCAGTTCTACGTATAATCTGGCCCGCGCTTACATACAAGGAGAGCGTTTCACTGCCGCGGTGAGGGCCCTTGAGGACCTGCGCGGCGAGGACCCGGAGAATCTTGTGGTTCTCCAGACCCTCGGTTACGCCTTCTCGCGCCTTGGGCGCAACGATGAGGCGCTTGAAGTGCTACATACGGCGCAAGAACTCTCACCCTTTGATGTATCGGTCCTCTTCAACTTAGCCGTGCTGCATGGTGTGGCGGAGCGCTACGAAGAAGCTTACGAGGTGTTGCTGCAAGCGCATGAAATTGACGACTCTGATCATGAGGTCGTGCTGCTGCTTGCCGAGACCTCACTTGCCCTTGACCGAGAGGAGGAGGCCGTTGAGTTTCTATCACGCTTTGAGCAGCCTGATGAGGCCGACCGTGAACTACTTCTGCGGCTTGCTCGGCTCTACACCAAGGCAACATCGTACTCGGATTCACTGAATGTTTATGCAACCTTACGCGATCGCGACCCCGAGGACGAAGATGCCTTGTTTGGTGAGGCCGAGCTCTACCTGACATTTGTAGAAGATTCCGAGACAGGGCTGGACCGTTTAGAAGAAGCCCTTGAACTGGGCTATGCCGACCGGCCGGGACTCACTCGCCTGGTGATTTCAGAAAACCTCATGCAGCGTGATCGCGTTGAAGAACTGTATGCAGAGTACGGCTTTAATGCCGAGTCGCTACGCAACCCTTCAGAAGACTCGAGTAATGATACCGACGACGTAGAGGAAGACGACAACGCAGATATTGACTCTGAACCCCTCAACAACTCTGAACTCCTCAACGATGCTGAGGAGACTGAAACTGGTGAAGGGGCGGAGAGCACCGATCTGTAGCCCGTACTGGCTGTGCCGCTACTGGCTGTGCCGCGCAGCGGCCGACACAGCCACTGGCTAGCACAGCCATGAGTATACCTATGTCTCTGCCAGAATCGTCTTTATGCTTTCGTAGACCTCGTCCGGCGGCGGAGTCGCATCTACTTCGTGCAAGATACCTTTATTCTGGTAGAACTCTTTAAGGGGTGCGGTCTGCTCATAGTAGACCGACAGCCTTTTGCGGACCGAGTCTACTTGGTCGTCGCTCCTTACAATGAGCTCTTCACCTGTTACATCGTCTTTACCGGAAACCTTTGGTGGATTGTGCAGCACGTGGTATGTACGCCCCGAGGACTTGTGCACTCGGCGGCCCGACAGACGGTCTACAATTATTTCGTCGGAGAGAGAAAAGTTCAGGACGCAGCGAATGTCCGAGAAGCTTTCTAGAGCTTCCGCTTGTGCTATGGTGCGTGGAAATCCGTCCAGGATAAAGCCTTTGGAGCAGTCTTCTTGGCCTAACCGATCACGCACTAAGTCGATAGTAAGGCCGTCCGGTACGAGCTCGCCTGAGTCGAGAATCGACTTAACTTGAAGGCCGAGCGCCGTCTTGTTATTGATGTTGTAACGGAAAATATCCCCTGTTGATATATGGGGGATATCGTGGTCGTCGGCCACTCTGGTCGCCATGGTGCCTTTGCCAGCTCCTGGGGGACCGAGGAATATCAACTGCATGCTAAACCTTCCTTTTTGGGACAGATGCTGCTAAGTTTAGTGCCAGATGTGGCAATCGTCAACGGAAGCTTCTGCATCTAAAGAGGCATTTTTTGCCTTAATCTCAACCGACGTAACAATGCATGTACAGAAGGAGGAAGAAATGGAGTTCCAAGATCGAATGAAACAGGTGTTTGACCAGGGGCTGAGTGGCTCTCGAGAGGCTCTGTCCGAGGCCGGAAAACGGTTAGGTGAGCTCGGAGAAAAGGGTATGCTGCGCTTTGAAATTTCGCATTTTGAAAGCCAGGCAGAGAAACTGTTTGCAAAACTCGGGACAAAGATCTATGAGAGACGACGTGACGGTGGACCGGATGCACGGGTGCGTCTCGATGAGTCCGATGTGCAGGAATTACTTAAGGAAATTGATGAGCTCGAAGAGCGCATACGCGTGAAAGAGGCAACGTTACGTATGAAAGGGTGAGTATCCGTATGTGTTTCCATGCCAAGCTTACACGGTAATCTCAAGTTTTTTTCAAATGCTATTGACGAAGTTTTGGCATTCAGGTATGTTCACAGTCCGCAACAGCACAGCACGTACGACAGACGGCGTCGCGATGCACACGTAGATCACGGCGCCGGTGTTGTCTGCGAAGCTATTGCCTGATCTTCTTCGGAAGTGATTGGTCTTTGAACATATAGAGGGAAGGGAAGGAACCTGTAAACGCAAGTGTAAGGGTTTTCTGTCAATTGAAGGATTAAAATTAATGATGTGCCCCTTCGGGGGCAATTATATCATGGAGAGTTTGA
>JAIVHN010000116.1 GCA_020201015.1 Spirochaeta sp.
GCCTGCTCTCTGCCCATAAGAGTCATGGAACGACGTCCGGATGAGGGTGCTTTGCTCCCAAGTTCCGCCGCTGCACCGGCGTCAAGTGCTGCTCCGCTTAGTACCGGATATCGGAAACCGTAACTGTTTTCCATGGAAATCGCCAGAACGGGCTCGCCCGGGCCAGCTAGTGTAAAGTAGTCAAAAATCGTTCGTCTTTTGAGTATGTCGAGTACAGTGCGTTGTCGGAGCTGCGCCCCAACCGAAGCACAGCCCCACTCGTGGGTTCGCACGAACTCCTCCACGCGTGCGAGCGCCGACGCGGTACGCGCAGCGAACCAGGCCACTAATTACCTCCGAGCATTATGCGTGTTAGTCCGACGGATCAAGACTCTCCTGCCAGTCTAATGGTAGAGTTCCCGAACCGGTGAAGTCTCCTCGGAGTACCGCAAAGCCACTCTCGAAAGACTCGTTGCCCCAACCGTAAATAGCAACCTTAGCGGCTACCCAATCCAAATCCCGAACGCGACTTGGACTTAAAACCGACAAGACTACTACCTCAAGATCCATGCTGCTAAGCTGAGAGACAACTTCCAGGGTATTGAGACTTGATACGTTGAAAATGACGGTATCATAACCGGCAGCTACTCTGGAAACCATGGCGCGATCTGCTGCCGTTGAGCGCGAGGGGTTCATGTTGCTTAGTCTTAACTCGGCTGCACTTGGATAAAAGCGTCGTCCCACCGAGAAGAATCGTGGGTTATTACCAACTAAGAGAATGCGACGGCCGTTTGCTGGGTCTATAGGAAGCACGCCGTTTCGCAGTACTGTTACACTGCGGGCTGCACTTTGGAAGAAAAAGTCACGGCCAGCCTCGTTACCTAAGACTTCATTTGCTCCCGCTATGTCCGGCAGCACCGGCACCGGATTATCGGCTCGTAACATCCTGACCTTCGCGCGTAGAATACGTTGTACAGAGTTTCGAATGGTTTTGGCAAATTCAGGGTCCGCGAGATAGCGGTTGTGTATAACCCGCCAGATAGAATCATTAAGTGCCGGGGTTCGTGAAAGCATGATCATATCGTTGCCAGCTATGAGCGCCTCTAAGCAAATTTCAGCAAAGCTTTGGTTGGTCCGAGCCTGGTAGACCGTCGCGCCGCCCATGTACAGATCGTCGGTGATAATTATTCCCTCAAATCCCAGTTCGCCGCGTAAAATATCTCGTTGAAAGCGGGACGAAAGTGAAGCCGGAGCTCCGCTCGGTTCTACAGTTGGAAACGCGAGATGGGCCGACATAATCGCCGGGACGCCTTCGGCGATCATCATGCGAAAAGGAACGAGTTCCAGTTCTCGTAGCTCTTCAAGCGTCTCATTTAGCACTGGGAGAACCCCGTGTGAATCACCGTCCGCATTGCCGTGTCCAGGGAAATGTTTGGCGGTTGCAAGCACCCCGGTTGCCGATAGTCCTCGCGCAAATGCGGCTCCCAATATGCCAGCCTGAACAGGGTCATCCGAAAAAGCACGCGGACCAATAACCATTGCCTCTGGATTGGTGTACAAGTCGACTGTGGGTGCAAAATTCATGTTTATGCCAAGCGCATTGAGCTCTTTGCCGATGTGGTATCCGCTTAGGTATGCGTCTTGTGGCAAACCTCCGGCGCCAATTGCCATGTTACCGGGAGTGATTGCGGTGTTACCGCGCACGTGTCGAACCCAACCACCCTCTTGGTCGGTGGCGGTGAACAACGGAATCCCGTTACGTGTTAACGCTGCCGTCTGCATTGTTCGAATGGAGTTGACTAAGGTTGGTATATGATCAGCGTTCCAGCCGAAAATCTTGACCCCTCCAATATTCCTTTGTCGGATCCAGTTCATTATCGCAGAGCTGGGGGCTTCACCCTGCCAACCAAGGAGGAATACCTGTCCTACCATCTCCTCTGAACTTAGTTCACTCAGAATGCTCTCTACAATGTCATCTACCGGCTCACTATGGAGGTTTAAGCCGCCGAATGGAACGGCTTGCGCCGTTACAACGGGTGTAATAATCAAGAGTAGAGTCGAGATCAACAGAAAACTGATAGCTTGTTTGAGACACCCGTGAGATGTGCTTGTTGAGAATCGGAACATATACGTTTTCCTTTGCCAGTCGAAGTATACACGTAACAACGGGCATGTGTCATCGTCTTGCGCCGTTACTAGCGGTTAGGTAAAAGCAATAGTCCTGACGATGTTCGTCGCCGAAACGTCTTAATCGCGCCGGGTTTGGCGCCGAGAATAAAAAAGACGGCCGGTGCTACAAACGGCCCACCATGGAGGATGTAGATGAAACTATCCGTTGAACCATTAAAAAAGACACTCCGCGCCGAGATCGAAGCCCTTGATCGGGTAGCCGAAGCCGAGCGCCTTATCCGCAATGCCGTCATGGAACGCAACTGGTCACATTTGGAGACGAAACTCTACGAGCTTGACTACTGGAGCTCCAGAGTTATTGACGCCGAAGAGATGCGGCGGGACTGTCTGGGCGAGTTCGCCGAGGTTTCCGAGTCTGAGGTGCTCACAGACTCCGACCGCGACGGTGGGGTGGAGCTGCTAGATGTTTTGCAACTGGCTCCGTTTGCCGACCGTACCGAACTAACCGAACTCTACCGGCAGCTGAAAATTGCAGTCATGACAGTGCAGTCGGCGACATATGGGCTCCAATCCTACGTCAATGCTGCTGCCGAAACAACCCAGGCCTTCTTAGAAGAGCTCTTTCCAAGCCACAAGGGCAAACACTATTCGAGCAACGGCAGTGCCGCGAGGGCCGATCGTCGTGCCCTTGTGCTGGATCATCAACTGTAGGGGAACGCAATGCAGTCTACCTTTTCCGGCATAGAAATTGGCAAGCGCAGTCTGAATGCACATAACCGTGCTTTGACGACGGCAGGTCACAATCTCAGCAACGCCTCGGTTCAGGGTTATAGTAGGCAGCGTGTGCAGATGGCGGCTACTCACCCAATTTACCGTCCACAGTTGAATCGTGCCGAACGACCCGGTCAGGTAGGGCAGGGTGTAGAGGTGGCTCAGGTCGAACGGCTCAAGGACATGATTCTTGAGGGACGTATTGTTTCGCAGTCTAACGGCGAAGGGTATTGGGAAACCCGTGACAAGTACGTGATGATGCTTGAACAGGTGTACAACGAGCCCACCGACCTCTCCGTGCGGTCACTGATGGACCAGTTTTGGGATGGTTGGCAGGAGCTGGCAATGCTACCGGAGCAGGGTGCCTCGAGAGCCGCAGTTGTGCGCAACGGTGAAGCCCTCATAGAAGGCATTCACCAGCGTAGTAGATCGCTCCATGAGCTCCGTGAAATGCTCGATGACGACATCCGTGCAACGGTACGCGACGTTAATGTGCTCATTCAGGACATTGCGGACACGAACATGGAAATAGTTAAGTCCGAGGCCGCTGGCGACAACCCTAACGATTTGCTTGATCGACGTGATGTCTTAGTGGAGGATCTTTCGAAGCTCATCAACATTACTACCGATACGCGTGACCCGGATGAGTTCAATATCCACACCTCCGGTTTTCATATCGTTCAAGGTGGAATTGCACGTCCTTTTGAACTTGAAGCAGAACCGGCCAACGAGGGCTTTTCACGTGTACGTTGGTCTCATAGCGACGAGACGGCTGATTTTCGAGGCGGTAAGCTATTTGGACTCCAGGAGCTCCGTGATGGTGATGTGCGCGAAGAGTTGCAGAAACT
>JAIVHN010000117.1 GCA_020201015.1 Spirochaeta sp.
CCGGATGAAGGGCGTTCCGACTCTTTGGGTGCCGGGTACCGATCATGCTGGAATTGCTACGCAGAACGTTGTTGAACGCAAACTTCGCGCCGAAGGTAAGTCCCGTGAGCAAATGGGACGTGAGGCATTTGTTGAGGAGACCGAGAAGGTTTCCGAGGACCATAAGTCCACTATTCGCCGGCAGTTACAGAAAATTGGTGCATCATGTGATTGGAGTCGTGAGCGATTTACCTTGGATGACGGTTTGTCCCGGGCGGTGCGCGAGGCCTTTGTTGGACTTTACGAGCGCGGGCTCATTTACCGCGGCAGTTACCTGGTAAACTGGTGTACTTCATGCGGCACCGCAATTTCGGACGACGAAGTCGAACACAAAGAAATTAACGGCGCAATCTACCACTATAGTTACCCACTGAGCGAAGGCTCCGGCAGTATTGTTGTGGCAACTACTCGTCCCGAGACTATGCTTGGGGATACAGCGGTGGCTGTACATCCTGAGGATGAACGATATTTGCATTTGGTTGGTAAGGAAGTAGATCTGCCGCTAACCGGACGTCGTATTCCAATTGTGGCCGACACCTATGTAGACCGCGAGTTTGGCTCGGGAGCGGTCAAGGTGACACCGGCTCACGATATCAATGACCGTGAGATTGGGCTGCGCCATGACCTGGAAGTAATCAATATTTTGAATCCTGACGGCAGCCTGGCCGACACCGTTCCGGAACGTTACCGCGGTAAGACCGTGAAGGAAGCGCGCCGTCTTGTGGTAGAGGACCTTAAGGAAGCCGGAGTTTACCTCCACGACGAGCATCACACCCATCAAGTGGGCCACTGTTATCGCTGTAACACCGCCGTTGAGCCGTACATGTCCGAGCAGTGGTTCGTTAAAATGCGTCCACTTGCAGACAAGGCCCTGCTCGCAGCAGAGAAGGGCGAGATTGAGTTCTTCCCCGGCCGCTGGGTAAACACCTACAGCCACTGGATGCGCGAAATTCGAGACTGGTGTATTTCCCGTCAGTTGTGGTGGGGGCACCGTATCCCGGTTTGGTACTGTAACGACTGCGGCAAAATGACGGTGAAGCGGGAAGACCCGACTGAATGCGAGCATTGCGGTGGGGTGAACATTCGGCAGGATGAAGATGTGCTTGATACCTGGTTCTCTTCAGGGTTGTGGCCTTTCTCAACCTTAGGCTGGCCGGATAAGACACCGGATCTAGACCGATTCTTTCCAACAACTACTTTGGTTACCGGCTACGATATTATCTTCTTCTGGATTGCGCGCATGGTCATGATGAGCCTGGAGTTCATGGGGCAGGTGCCATTCCGTGATATCTATATTACCAGTCTCGTTCGTGATAAGCATGGACGCAAAATGTCAAAATCGCTTGGAAATGGAATTGACCCGCTTGAAGTTGTGGATGAATATGGCGCCGATTCGTTGAAGTTTACCTTGGCCTTCCTTTCAGCCCAGGGGCAAGACATTCCACTGGATAAGAACACCTTCGCCATTGGTTCAAAGTTTGCCAACAAAATATGGAACGCGACCCGATACCTGCTGATGAATCTTGAAGGACGCCGTTTGCTATCGTTGGCCGATATAGAACTCCGGCCGCTGGATCGTTGGATCTATCACCGTTTGAACGAAGCTGCCGGAGCAATGGCAGCCTCGATGAAGAGTTATCGGTTCAACGACGCCGCGCATGCCGTGTACGAGTTTTTCTGGAACGATTTTTGCGACTGGTATATCGAAGCATCGAAGCTCTCACTCTACTCTGAGGACGAGAAGCAGTTCAAGAACTCGTTACGCTGGTGCGAACGCTCCGTAGTGAGTTCACCGTGCCACCGCAAAACCGAGTTGTGTTGGAGGTGCGGTGTGACTCGGGCCTTGCTGCTACCTCATTTTTTGAAGACCACAAGGCACTTATTGCAAGCCTTGTTGGAGCTTCCGAGCTACGTGTAGTGGACCGCGTGGGCAATACCGCAGAGGCAGAGGGTGCCGCCGGGAAGGGCAATTCGGACCGACCCAGCACCGCGGTTGCTACGGTCGGCACCGGATTCGAAGCCTGGGTAGATTTAAAAGATGCGGTCGATGTTGTTGCAGTGACGCAACGAATGCAAAAAGAGCTTGAAAAACAACGGGCGCTATTTGAGCGAACCGATAAGAAACTCTTAAGCTCCGGCTTTATTGAAAAGGCCGACCCGGCCGTGGTGGAAAAAGAACGCGAAAAGCACGGCGAGTTGGCCCGGAAAATTGAGAAGATGGAGAAGAATCTCGCTTCTCTAAAGGACTAAATATGAAGGTCTACCAGTCGAGTTCTAATCTCAACGGAATGCCCCGCGTACTGCTCCTAATTGGAGTTGTAATGAGTGCGGGTTTTCTCCTGTCCGGATGTGCGGCACTGAGTTCGGGTAATAAAAGCCCCGAGCCTACTGGTCACAACGAGGCGCGTAGTGACGCCAATACGGCTCCTCGACCGTCTAATGCGGCGCCGCGAGGCTCCTCCCGGTATGAGCCACAGCCAGTGAGCCCATTACGCACGCTTGACGAACAAGCAGTGTTTTATCTGGCATATAACGTGGCTTTTTATGCGGGAGGGTTTTGGACGGAGGATCATGACTTTGAGGAGTCAGAAGGAATTCGTTGGAGTATAGAAGCTCGTGACGCATCTGGTGCCTACCGTATTGAGGCCGTACGCGCGCTGCTGCACTGGAACGATGACGGAAGTAGCTGGTGGTACCTCAGTTATGGCGACGGCAGTCGTACCTTTGATTATGAGGTACTGCTTGACGACTTTTTTTCTCCGCTCACCATGGTGTATGAACAGCCCGGCCGTGAAACGCCGGTTCGAAGCGACATTAACTATGAAGAGTTTGGCCATGATGTTCTAGGTGACGACAGTGGGATGGATGCTGAGGCTGAGCGACAGCTTGAAAGATTTGGTGTTACCGAGTTGGTCTTCTTATCGCCAAGCGAACTGGAATCGCGCCGTCGATCAAGCGGCACGACCGAAGTTCCTGCCGGACGGTTTAGCTACGAGCATGTGCAGCACACTTTGTCCGCAACCGAAGTTGATCCGGCAAGCCTTTACGAGTGGTGGTTCAGTGATGAGGTTCCCGGTGGAATGATCCGCTACGAATGGCGGCAAGATAGTACCAATCGTTTCTTTCGCGGTGTGCTCGTAGACATTGATACCGGTTACGAAACCCAGTATGACGTATTTTAGCGGTTAGATAGGTAAAGAGCCAGCAGTACCTTTGGGAAGTACTACTGGCTTTGCCTTTAGATTGTTGTGCTGTCCGTGTCTTGGTTTGAAGCCCACACCGTCTCAGCCTGTTCTTGTTCCACCGCCGCCTTACGCTTCGTTTCAACTGCACCCTTGGAATCCATAATAAGCATTTGCAGTCTGTTCTCAATATTGGCAAAACTGGTGTCTGGATCGTAGTCCAGCGCCACGAGTCGAATATGAGGAAACTCGCGCTTCAGGGTCTTAATCATGCCGCGCCCGGTGATATGGTTTGGAAGGCAAGCAAAGGGACTGAGAATGACAAAGCTGTCGACACCGTGTTTTGCCATCTGTATAATCTCGCCTGGCATGAGCCACCCCTCACCAATAGTGAAGGTTGGATCTACTAAGTGCGCGACGTCACGTACCATGTCTTTCATGTTGTGAGGTTGCTCGTAAAAGCGAAAGGCCTCAAGTCTCGACTGCACCTGCTCGGATACCATTTCGAAGGCGGTCTCGAACACGCCACCAACGATTCCTTGTAACGCCGGGTGCTTGTCCAACTTGCGGCGCGCAATGTCTTTTTTAGCCACGTTCTTTTTTCTAAAGAAATCGGACATGCCGGGAATGACGGTTTCCATTCCATTATCTTCGAGGTAACGTTGCACGTGTCCGTTGGATCCCTCGTGGTAGTTGAGCAGGATTTCACCGACTATGCCCACTCGCGGTTTACGGACCGAGCGGTCGACCGGGATACGGTTAAATGCACGCACCGCACGGTCGAAGGCACGCAGTCCGTCACGCCATCGGTACAGGAGATTCTCGGTGATATCCTCAAGTGCGTTCTGAAAGGAACGATCTGTCTCGCCCTTGTTAAGCTCGTAGGGACGGGTTGTCTGCCGCATGTAGTCCAAGGCATCAACGAGTGTGAGTCCCCATAGCATGTTCAGCTGAAAGCTCATAGGCAAGCGGAATCCGGGATGCATGTTCTTGGTGTCTTCTCCGGTGGTGATGATAGGGACATTGCTGTACCCGGCATCGTCGAGTGCCTTGCGCGCAAGCGTTGAGTACTGCCCGGCACGACAAGCGGTACAGTTCTTCGAGAGCCCTAAGGCAACCTCATCTGGGGCGTACTCACCGGTCTCCAACATTGCGAGCATCTCACCAATGTTGATCTGAGCTGGATAGCAGATATCGTTGTGAACATACTTCTTACCAAGAGCAATAGCGCGTTCGCCTGCGGTTGGTAGCAGCCGAGTCTTAAATCCCTTGGCCTCAAGGAACTTAACGCAGAGGTAGCTAAAAGCCTCTGATAGCACCGGTATGAGAATGGTGCGCTGCTCCTTATCGCTTTCAGTAAATTTAGTGCTAAACGGCTCCGACAACTCCGACCCATTTGAGAATTGGAGTGGGGTATGGCGACTCACTGCTCCTTTGATCTGGTCAGCTCCGCCCGATAACCGTGCAGCTCCGTGAGCCAGAACCTTACGAGGTCCGCTCATGCCTTCACCGACTCGCTTACGAGGTGAACGTTTTGTTCGCACTGTTTCAATGAAGCTCTTAATGCGAATGGTAAGCGGGCCGGAGGCCTCACCTTCATCCAACTTCAAAACTAAAAGCTCTTTGTTCGATGTCTCACTAAGTATGCGATTCACTTCATCACTCAAGATTGCATCATGCCCACAGCCGAAACTGACAATTTGTACCAGTTCCAGGTTCGGTTTGGCGGCCACGTACCGGGCGGCCGCAAGCATGCGCGTGTGAAACGGATTGTAACTGTCCATGCGAGCATTACTGAGGTCTTGGTCGTCCAGCTCGGCAATGGATTCAAGCGAAAGAACTGGAATTCCATTTTGAGTGAAATGACGTGACATATGATGGTTTATGAGATTGTCTGCATGATACGGGCGGCCAGCCAGTACAACCGCAAACTCGTGTCCGTCGTCGCGATTCAGATCCTCCTGTACACCGCGTCCGGCACTGTGCATATCGTCGGAAAAGCGGGCAAGGGCGCCATCTGCAGCCTCAAGCGCCTTATCTACGGTTTTACCCCGCAACCCAAATGTC
>JAIVHN010000118.1 GCA_020201015.1 Spirochaeta sp.
GCCGCACGCTTACTTGACTCCATAACCGCGTAGTCGACAGAGATCTTTGGCAGCTCGTGATACAGCTCCGGCAGCTCGGCACTGGGAGAAACCAGGCCCGCCCCGTCCAAAGGCTCCACTGCAAAATCATTGGGCACGTTCTGGAAGCTCTCCCAGACCTCGGGCGAGTAGGTTAACAGCTCTTTGCAAAACACGCTGTTGCGGAAGACAAACATTCCACTGTTCCAGTAGTAGTTGCCGGATGCGGCGTAGCGTTCTGCAATTTCCTTGTCTGGCTTTTCGCGGAACGAGGCACACAACATGCCCTCGCCATGCTCGCTCCCGGCCTCAATATACCCGTAGCCAGTTTCGGCACGTGTGGGTGGTATGCCAAATATCACCACAAACCCCTCTGCAGCCAGCGACTCGGCGCGTTTCACGTCAGATGCAAACACCTCTAAGGGTCTAATAAGATGGTCGGCCGCCATGACTAGTGAGAACTCATTCATGCGGTCGCGGCTACGCAGATAGGCGGCTGCATAGGCAATGGCTGGCGCGGTGTTGCGCCCCAGCGGCTCGGCAAGCACCGTAACTGGCGGGGCATCCGGGCCCAGCTTGCGTGCCTCGGCGGCCACTGCCTCGGCATGGGCGGCATCGGTTACGACCAGGATCTCGTTCTGCACGCCGACGGACAAGGCTCGGTGAAAGGCCTCACCCAAGAGCGTGATTCCGGTGCCAGGGTCCATAAACTGCTTGGGGGATTGGCGGGTAGACGCGGGCCACAACCGGGTTCCAGTACCACCTGCCAGAATAATTGCCGAGTCTATCATGCCGCCTCCAAGCCATTAGTATAGCAGCCTCACCTCACAGCGCAAGGGTGTAGTTTCTAGCCGCAGATCGATCTTGACCCCGGTAGCTAGCTACCCGTACACTTACGGTTACCCTCGCAGCGACCAAAAAGGAGGCCCGCATGGCCGGCGGATTCACGCTATCAATTTATCCTTGGGTGTATCTTGCCCAGTCTCAGTCCGACGGGAGCTGGAGCGAAGAATACCGAGAGCAACCGCACATGAACCCGGCAGAAGAGGCGGCCCTGCCTGCCCAAGAACGTGAGGAGCTGCTTGCGCAGCGCAACTCCTTTCCTGACCTCCCGCTGGTTAACTACACCACGCAGTACGGCATGGGCTGTTTTGAGGGCCTTAAGGCTTTCCCCCAACCAGATGGCAGCTTGAAGATTTTCCGCCCGGACGAAAATGGCAAGCGCATGGCGCGCAGCATGAAGGGCCTCATGATGCCGGTATATCCTGAGTCGATGTTTGTGAACGCGGTCCGTGAGGTAGTGCGCCTCAACCATGAGCTGGGCTTTGCACCCAGCTACGATCCGGCCTGGGAAAAAGACGGCTTTGTAACTGCCGAGGCAGTGTATATTAGGCCCTTTAGTTTTAGTGAACCCGGTATTGGTCTTAATCTCTCGGCCCGGCCGTGGGTGGTGACCGTTACCACACCGGTAGGCTCGTATTTTGACCTTGACGCTCCATCCAAGGCCATAACTAGCTCCTGCGTGCGGGCAACGCACGGCGGCACCGGCTGGATCAAGTGTGACGCGAACTACGTCATTCCTACGCTTGAAAAAAAACGGGTGCAGGCGGAGGGCTACATGGAGGCGGTATTCCTGGACGCCCGCGAGCAGCTCTACATTGAGGAAGGTTCTTCCTGCAACATCTTTTTCTACCTGAACAATGGAAAGCTGGTTACGCCGCAACTGGGCGACACCATTCTACCCGGCATTAACCGCTCCAGTGCTCTTGAGCTGGCCCAAGATCTGGGGGTCGATGTAGAAGAGCGGCCGATCACCATAGATGAGGCAATGTCCGAGGGCACCGAGTGTTTCGTCACCGGTACGGCCGCGGGGGTTACGTATCTTGAGTCCCTTGAGCACAAAGGTACCACGCGTGTGTTTGGTGACGGCACTATGGGTGAGCTGACAAAGAAGCTGCTGTACACCCTCAAGGGCATTCAGCACGGGGCAGAGCCGGACACGCACGGCTGGATGCTCGACGTTTAGAACTCCAGTTCGTCGAAATCGCGCGGAATATCTTGGTAGATCTGCAACTCATACTCGGGGCGCGGATACAGGGTCTCACGCATGTTGAGGAACGATAAGCTGGTGGTTGCGGAGCGGCGTCCGGTCTCGGGGTCGCGCCGGTAGTTTTCCGCAAACTCCATGGAACGAGTAAGTTGCACCATGCCTTGGGAACTTTTGTTTGGGTCGCCGGTGCGCTCGCCTATGCGCTGTTGGGTCACACCCAAGTTGTTATTCACGCGAATAATGTACTCTATTACGTGACGGTGCTGTGGGTCTTCGTCTACCAGAAGGTTGCGAATAAGGCCTCGCTCGCGCTCCATGCGGTCTCGCAGCTCAAGGTAGTAGCCTTCGGCCGAGAAGTAGTTTTCATTGTTGTACAGTGTGTTGGCGGTTGCATAGAGCAGGTTAGGGTCCGCACTAAAGCTGCCAGCAGCGTTCATGAACTCGTCTAAAGCTTGCTCAAAGCGCTCGCGGTTGTAATGCACAAAGCCTTTTTTGTAAGACACCTCCCGCGTGCGATACCCGGCAGACTCGGCCTCACGGAAGCGTCGTAGCGCTGCATCCAGCTCACCGGCAATGTAGTAGTGTATATCCCCTAAACCGGCATACAAGGAGCCAAAGCGTTCTTCGGGCTCAATAAATCCAATGGAGCGCGCCTGTTCATAGTGGGAGATACCGTCGCGGAAATGCTGTTCAGCAAGCAGATAGTCGTTACGCTCATAGTGATACCGCCCTGCCCTGCCGTAGGTATCCACCAGCATAGCCATCTGCCGGGGTGTCAGTGGCTCGGTCTGCTCAAAGAGGCTAATGGCATTGTTGAGTGCCGTTTCTTCATCCGTGGGACGGCTTACGCGGCTAAAGTAGCGTGAGAGGTGGAAGTGGAGTTCCGGGATATCGGTGCGCATAGCAAGTACACGGCGAAGTACATCGCCTGCATCATCTAGTTCATCATAGTCAAGCAGGTAGCCACCCAACTCAGCGTAGATGTAGGGGTCAATTTCCGCCCCGGAATCGGCCTGAAAGAAGTCCTTAAGCGGCATTACCTCACGGTAGTTGTCGGTACGCATGAAGTACAGCAACATGCGCATGAGCAGCCGATCGGAGTCACCATGCACCTCGATAGCGGTTGCGTAGCTTAGGCGCGCATCCTCGTAACGCGAGGAGTCCTCTCGGTCGGCCCACAACATAAAGTTGTCACCCTGCGCGACAAGTACATCGATATCATAGAAATTACGAAATCGATACGCGTCCTCAAGCCGGTCAGCCTGCCGCACCGCACGCTCACCTGCAGCAGGTCCCTGTTCGGCGCCTTCTCGTACAATCTGGAGGAGCTGCTCCTCGTCGTAGCCACTGCGGTAGGTTTCCAGGATTTCATCCGCCCGTTCAAAGTCAAAGCGTTGCCTCGACTCAAGTGCGGCATAGTCCAAAAACCCTTGCTTGTCAAAAGGGTACTCCATGAGCAACTGCCGGTACTTTCCGGAAGCTAAAGAGTACTGGCGCTCCTCGGTGAAGGCTTCGGCGTATCTATAAAACCATGGGCGTCGACGCCAGAGTGAGAATGCTTGGTCAAAGCGCTGATTCGCGCCGCTGTACTCGGCTTCCGGTATAAGCTCGTAGCCCTGCCTATACAGCAGCTCGG
>JAIVHN010000010.1 GCA_020201015.1 Spirochaeta sp.
CGCCAACGCCGCGGGTGCCACCACCGCGGGTGCCGCCAACTCCGCAGGCGCCGCCAGCGCCGCAGGCGCCGCCAACGCCATCCCGCCCCTCATAGAAGCCATCTATACCGACCCACAGCTGGTGCAGATTGGAACGGTAGTGCCATCCTCTGGCCTCCCGGTTGACATCACCGAGCATCGCCGTAGTTGGAATAACTCTATGCTGAGTTTTCTGCCGACTGCCGCTCGGGTCGGAGGCGCCGTTGCCGACCGCGGTGAGCTCAAGGTACAGCTTGACTCCGGCGGTCTCATCCTGGGCGCGGTAGCCATCGGGCCCAGTGCGGCCGAGGTGCTGGCTCCACTCCAGCTGGCAATGCAACACGGGCTCAGTTGGGATGCTCTCACGGCCGAGCCCTTTGGGTATCCTACCTGGAGCGAAGTTCTGACCGGCTCCGAGGCTTCATGAGCAAGCTCTTTGAGGAACTTGACTATCGTGAGACGCCGCTCGGTGAACTGTTCCTGCGCCGCCGCCGGCACATCGGGCTAGATGCCGATATTTACGAAATCAAACTTGGTGAAGATTTTCTCATGTCAAGTCTGTTCACCTCCTCGGAGTTAGCCCTTGGGCGGCTCGGCATTGCCCGGGCCCGCGACAACCGGCGTGCGCGACCGGATGAACCGCGCGTAGAGCCCAAGCTCGACGTTGTTGTCGGTGGACTTGGCTTGGGATATACCGCGGCGGCGGTGCTGGAAAGTGAGGCCACCGGTTCGTTGTGTGTGGTGGAGTACCTTGAGCCGGTCATAGAGTGGCACCGTCAGGGGTTGCTTCCCACCTCATCGAACCTCATCCAAGATGCACGATGTAGTTTTCTGCAGGGCGATTTCTTTGCCCTTTCCTCCTCCACAGAGGGCTTTGACCCGGTACAGCCGGGGAGACGCTTTGACGCGATACTTGTCGACATCGACCACACTCCGGATCAATGGCTTAATCCCAGCAACGAGTCGTTTTATCATCCTGACGGACTGCGGCGTGTAAAGAGCCATCTAAACTCCGGTGGCGTGTTCGGGCTATGGTCCAACGAGCCTGCCGACGCTGAGTTCACGCAACGCCTTGCCGCCATTTTTGGAGCTGCATATGCGGAACCAGTCGTGTTCCATAACCCCCTGCAAAACCGTGAATTCACTCAAAGCGTATACATCGCGACAGCTGAGGCAAATGACGGTTTGCCATATCCGGAGTAGATACCATGTCCGCAACCCTACCGCTTTATTACGAAGACCCCGACCTCTATGAGTTTAAAGCTACTATTCTGGAGCTGCATGAGCACGCGAGCACCGGCGGATGTGAGATCATTCTTGACCGCACAGCGTTCTACCCGGAAGGCGGCGGTCAGCCAGCCGACCGAGGCACTATTGGTGGGCTGCCGGTGACACAGGTCAGCAAAGACGATGGAGGTATCGTGCACCGGGTGGCGAGCCCCTGCCAGGCGCTGCCCGATGGCTTTGCGGTTGGCGCCGAGGTTGCCTGCAGGGCGGATGAGGCGTGGCGGCGCGAGTACAAACAGCAGCATACCGGGCAGCACATTATTTCAGCTGCGCTGCTCGAGGTGGCAGAGGCCGCCACGGTTTCGGTGCACCAGGGGGCGGAGTATCTCACGGTAGAGGTAGAGCGTGAAACTATCTCGGAAGCACAACTTGAGGCGGTAGAGCGGCGCGCGAACGAGATTATTGAGGCCGACCTTCCGGTAACAACAGTCTGGGTGACCGACGCGGATATTGAGTCCTATCCTCTGCGACGCAAACCAAAGGTGACCGGCAGCATACGGCTGGTCATGGTTGGCCAGTTTGACTGTGTTGCCTGTGGTGGGGTGCATGTGCAGCGAAGCGGCGAGGTGCGGCTTGTCCACTGTATTGGAGTTGAGCGCATTCGTGGCCGGGTGCGTACAATTTGGAAGACCGGTGACCGAGCCCTTGCAGACTACCGGCTTACGTGCGGTCTTGTGCGGGAGTTGGTCGATGTCTTCTCAGCGCCGGTGCCGGAACTATCGGCTAAGGTTCGCGCCAAGCTTAACGAGCACACAGAGCTGGTGCGGCGTCTTGGACTGCTTGAGCGCAGGTTGGCCGAGGAAACAGCTACTCGGCTCCTGCAGTCGGTAGCACACTCCGAGAGCGGTGTCACTCACGGTACTCCTGTGGCCCCCCATGCTGGAGTCGTGACCGCGGTTTTCGAAAACGAAGCAAAAGGATTCCTACGCCAAGTGGGCGAAGGTCTGGCGGCAGAGAGTGGTGTAGCCGCCTGCCTGCTTAACCGAAAAGAAGACTCAGTTGAGTGGGTTATTGCAGTCTCCCCCGACCGTGAGTTTGATTTCAACGCGCTAAAGCCGGAGCTCTTTCGCATTGTGGCCGGTAAGGGTGGGGGCAAGAGCCCTGTCTGGCAAGGCGGCGGCTCGGAACCTGACTGTGCAGCTGCACTGTTTAGCGCGTTTTTCACGCATATGGGGTAGTGTAGAGGGGGGCAGAGTACGCGGAGAAAGCTGTTTAGGGCTATTTGCAATGTTTTCCTATATCCTGAATAATGTTTAACTGTGAGTGCAACAAACAACCCTGATTCTTTGGAAGGACGTCTGCGCAACCTTATGCAAGAGCGCATTCTCATTTTAGACGGTGCTATGGGCACGATGATCCAGGCCCAAGAATTACAAGAAGCTGATTTTCGCGGCAACCGTTTTGCCGACTTCCCCACCTTGTCGGCAGAGGATGCTGCGGCGCGGGAAGCATGGGAAAAGGCACACGCTGAGCTCCCCGACGCGCCCGCCCCCGGCGTGAACCGCGAAGGTAACCTTGGCGGCAACAACGACTTCTTAACACTTACCCAACCGGAGATCATCTCCGGCATACATGAACAATTCCTTGCCGCCGGGGCCGACATTATTGAAACCAACACCTTCAACTCTACCACGGTGTCGCAGGCCGACTACGCCACCGAGTTTCTGGTCCATGAGCTCAATAAACAAGGCGCGGCCATTGCCCGCGCGGCCGCCGACAAGTTCACAGCACAAACTCCCGACAAACCGCGGTTTGTCGCCGGTGTTTTAGGGCCGACCAGCCGCACCTTGTCTATGTCCCCCGATGTCAACGACCCCGGATTCAGGGCCATTAGCTTTGACTACTTAGCTGCGGTCTATCGTGAGGCCGCGCTCGGGCTGATAGAGGGTGGGGCTGACCTCCTCCTCATTGAAACCATATTTGATACCCTAAATGCTAAAGCCGCAATCTACGCGCTGCTCACGCTGTTTGACGAGCAGGATCGGCGCTTACCAATTATGATCTCAGGAACTATTACCGACCAAAGCGGCCGAACCCTTTCCGGCCAGACCGCCGAGGCCTTTCTCTACTCGGTTTTGCATGCGAACCCAATCTCGGTGGGTTTTAACTGTGCTTTAGGCGCCGACGACCTGCGAGAGCATGTTGAAAGCATTTCCGAGATCGCCCCCTGTGCCGTGAGTACCCATCCAAATGCTGGCTTGCCGAACGAGTTTGGCGGCTATGATCACACGCCGGAGTACATGGCTAAGGTGCTCGGCTCCTTTGCTGCAGACGGCTTACTTAACATTGTAGGCGGCTGTTGTGGTACGACCCCTGAGCACATCAAGGCAATTGCAGCTGCGGTTGCTGCCCAGGGTAAACCCCGTACGATTCTCGAACGAAGCCACATCACCGCGCTGTCCGGTTTAGAACCGTTGGTGCTTACGAAGGACCTAGGCTTTGTGAATGTCGGCGAACGCACCAACGTGACCGGATCAAGGCGCTTTGCGAGACTTATCCGTGAGAAAGACCATGCTACCGCGCTTGACGTAGCCCGGGAGCAAGTCGACGGTGGTGCGCAAATGATAGACATCAATATGGATGAGGGCATGCTTGAGTCTGCCGAGGAGATGTCTACCTTTCTCAAACTTGTGGCTGCAGAGCCCGACATCTCGCGGGTTCCAATCATGATCGACAGTTCAAAATGGAGTGTGCTGCAGTCCGGGTTGCGCTGCGTTCAGGGAAAGGGAGTAGTAAACTCTATTAGCCTGAAAGAGGGCGAGGAGTCCTTCCTGGAGCAAGCACGTGAGATTCGCCGCTTTGGGTGTGCTGCGGTGGTTATGGCTTTTGACGAAGAGGGCCAGGCCGACACTCTTAAACGAAAGGTAGAGATTGCCGAACGGGCCTACACAGTACTGACCGAGAAGGCAGATTTCCCGCCCGAGGACATCATCATTGATCCGAACATCTTTGCTATCGGCACCGGAATTGAGGAGCATGCGAACTACGCAGTCGACTTCATTGAGGCAGTGCGTGAGATAAAAAAGCGTCTACCGTATGTACGGATCTCCGGCGGGGTAAGTAACGTCTCGTTCTCGTTCCGTGGCAACGATACTGTTCGTGAGGCAATGCACGCGGCATTTCTGTACCATGCGGTTGGTGCTGGCATGGACATGGGAATTGTCAATGCCGGTCAGCTTGAGGTGTACGACGACGTCCCGGCTGAGTTGCTTGAGGCGGTTGAGGATGTGCTACTGAATCGCCGGGAAGACTCCACCGAGCGCTTGCTTGACCTTGCCGAGCGCTACAAAGGTGACGGGAAACAGCGCGTGGAGGACCTGTCCTGGCGTGAAAACCCGGTTGAGCAGCGCCTGTCGCACTCGCTGGTGAAGGGTATCACCAACTACATTGAAGAGGATGTTGAGCAGGCACGGCAGAAGCTGCCGCGAGCACTTAACGTCATAGAAGGCCCGCTCATGGACGGCATGAATGTGGTTGGCGAGCTTTTTGGAAGTGGTAAGATGTTTCTGCCGCAGGTCGTCAAGAGTGCACGCGTTATGAAGCAGGCGGTTGCCTACCTGCTGCCTTTCATTGAGGACGAGAAGTTGGTTGGCGAGGCCGACCACGCTAAGGGCAAGGTGCTCATGGCCACGGTGAAGGGCGATGTTCACGATATCGGCAAGAACATTGTTGGAGTGGTCCTGCAGTGTAACAACTTTGATGTGGTTGACTTAGGGGTTATGGTACCGATGCCCGACATTCTCAAGGCGGCCGAGGAGCACAAGGTCGACATTATCGGTCTTTCAGGCCTCATTACGCCGTCGCTTGATGAGATGGTGCACAACGCCAAGGAGCTTGAACGGCTCGGCAAAAAGTGGCCTTTGCTCATTGGTGGGGCAACGACCTCGCCGGTGCATACCGCGGTGAAGATAGCGCCGCAGTACTCACAACCGGTAATACATGTAAAAGATGCCTCCTTGGCGGTTGGGGTGGTCGGTAAGTTGCTGGATTCCGAGCGCAAGGATGCCTATGCAGCCGAGGTTGCCGCGGGCCACGAGGAACAGCGACGGCGCCGTGAGGCAAAAGACAAAACACGAGAGTATCTCTCTATATCCGATGTGCGAAGCCGACGCTACCAGTCCGAGTGGAACTCGTATGTACCCGAGACGCCGCGCAAGCTCGGGGTCACCGTGTATAAGGACTACTCCATACGAGACCTGGCCCATTACATTGACTGGCGCTACTTCTTTCTTGCATGGGAGATGGACATGAGATTTCCGCAGATCCTGGACGACCCGGAGAAGGGGCCAGAGGCGCGGAAACTTTATAACGACGCCAAGGCGATGATTGACGAGTTTGCCGCCGGTAAGATGTTGAAAGCACACGGTGTTGCAGGTTTATGGCCTGCAAACTCCACCGAGGACGACGTGATTGAGGTCTATACTGATGAGTCGCGCTCCGAGGTTCTGGCCCGCTTTCCCATGCTGCGTCAGCAGAAGAAAAAAACCGACACGCCATACTATCTCTCGCTTGCGGACTACGTTGCGCCTAAGGGTAGCGGAATAGCCGACTACGTTGGGGCCTTTGCGGTAACAGCTGGCGAGGGGCTGGAGCGCATGAGCACGCGCTACAAGGCAGCCAACGACGACTATCATGCGATACTGGCCGGTATCCTTGCCGACCGTCTTGCCGAAGGTTTTGCCGAGGTCATGCACGAAGAGGTGCGCAAAAAGCTTTGGGGCTACGCCCCGAACGAGAAGTTGTCGGTTGAGGAGATGCTGCGCATAGACTACCGCGGCATTCGCCCGGCTCCAGGGTATCCGCCCTGTCCTGATCACACCGATAAAACTATCATTTGGGATTTGCTGAAGCCGGATGAACATGCCGGAATGCGGCTCACCGAAAGCTATATGATGATGCCCGGGGCATCGGTGTCAGGTATGTACTTTGCGCACCCGGATGCCAAGTATTTCAGCGTTGGGCAGGTTGCCAAAGACCAGGTTGAAGACTACGCCGCGCGCAAAGATATTGACCTTGAATTGGCGGAACGATATCTACGCTCCGTGCTTGCATATTAGTTAGGTGCTGAACACGTGTCGGCCGGTGATTCGGCCGGCCGCCACGACTTACACAGTTATATACAGGTACGTCGTAAGAAATGCAAAGAACACAGTAATTAAGAGAGCCACCTGGTTATAGTTGAGTTTATTGTCGCGGATACGCTGCAGGAAACCACCGATACGTTTTACAACGCCAAAGTATAACGCAATACCAAGTGCCAGCGTAATAGCAAACATAATAAGCTTCTCGGCGCCAAGCGTGCCACTTAAGTTGTAGCTCTGTCCGTAGAGTAGCTGCACTGCTTGTGCCCCAAAGATTCCGCCAGCTAGACATCCTAAACCAATGAGCATAGAGACGCCGTTAATATACGGATCCTTTAGCGGCTTGACCTCGTCGGGAGCTTTGCCGAAAAACATGGTGGAGTATTTGACAAATGACAACACGGTACCCAGGTTCACAATGAACATGCCGATTTCGGCAAGATTACCCTGTAATCCGTTCTGAATGAGGTACTTAGAGATGCTCCCGTTAAAAAGTGGAGTGCCGGTTATACCAAGTACTCCGGCAAACCCCGCAATGCCAATCCAGGGCATGCGTCTAAACACCCCACGAATTTGGGAGTAGTTGCGGGTGCCATACTGGTCAATAATGACACCGGCGGTAAGGAACAAGAGACCCTTAAACATTGCGTGGTTAATGATGTGGTACATCCCACCCCAGAAAGCATAGTCTGTGCCGCCGTTCAGGCCCAGTACAATGAGACCAACCTGAGAAACGGTATGATAGGCAAGGATGAGTTTGATGTCTTTCTGCGAGACCGCTAACAGAAAACCTATTACGGCTGTCACGAATCCCAGAACCGCAAAGAATACACTGGCGTCAATGACCGGCGAAAACACCCACTGCATGCGAATGAGCAAGTACACACCCACCTTAACCTGAACGCCAGACAGTGTTGCCGAGATTATTGAGGGCGCGCTTGGAGCGCCATGGGCCCGGGGTAACCAGCTGAAGAGAGGGAACAGCGCTGCTTTAAGTGCAATAGCGGTCATGATCAGCGCGTAGGGCAGTACCAAGGCTCGCGGGTCATTGATTTGAGCGATCTTGTTGTGCATCCCAATGAAGTCGAGCACGCCGGTAATGCGGTACAGATAGCCTATGCCGAGCAGCATGAAGGCCATCGCAAGGAAGTTGATCATGAGATACATCATGCCGTCGTAGACCGACTGCTTTTCTTTTTTGTACATGATCAGGATACTGACTGCCAGCATTCCTACTTCCATTATGACGTACACGTTGAACAGGTCGCCCGAAAGGAACATTCCAAGGAGCGCGCACTGAAGTGTCATAAACAGATATTGGAATGTGTTGTCCATGTACGGTGCACGGCTGTTAAAAACAAAAAACAAAAAGAACAGTACGCTGGTCATGAGCACCAGCGGTGCGCTCAGCTCGTCGGCCCGAAGACTAATAGATATCGAGTCACCCCATCCGGCTACCTGCTCAACGACTTCCCCCATAACTCGAACTTCGTAGAAGACCGCCGCCGAGATTGCAATCATGACCAAGCCGAACACCAGCAGTACACCTTGATACATGCGGCGTGGCAGGAAGTAGCCAATAGCACCAACGACAACCGGTAGGAGCACCAATACGTAGAGCGTGGGAATATATTGAATAAGCATTAGTCGTCCACCCTGTGTACAATTTTCTCCCAGTCCGACGATCCATAGCGGTGGGCCACACGAATGAATAGTGCCAGACACATTGCGGTCACCGACACCCCGATAACAATTGCGGTGATCATAAGGGCCTGCGGAACAGGATCGGCCATGCGAGCCGGGTCACCGCCAGCAATGGGTGGAACACTACCTGGTTGTAGGTTTGCGGTGATCAAAAAAAGGATAGCGGAGGCATCCATAATATTGATCGAGATAATGGTTTTTATCACGTTACGTTGGGTAATTACCCCGTATAGGCCTACAAAAAACAAGCCTAAACTGAGGTGACTGCTGTTAAGCCACTCCACTTGCTGTTAACCCTCCCGGAAAAAGCCGAAGCGAAACACAATTATGGTGAGCCCGAGGCTGACTTTCATTCCAATGAGGAAGTTCATTGCAATGAGATAGGGAACGTTGAACTGTTCATACATCAGATGCAGTCCTGGGAAAATGAATACGAGTGGCAACAACAACAAAAGCACCAAGAAAGCCTTTTCTACATGATGCAACGTATCCATGTCGAAGTCGTCTGCTGGTAACACCAGGTATCTGGCAATAAACAACGAGGCAATGACCGACCCGCCCTGGAATCCACCTCCTGGCGAGTTATGACCGTTGGCAATGATATAAAAGCCGAAAAGCACAACAAATGGATACAAGAGTCCGGTCATTGTCGCAATAATGGATGACTTCTCAGTCATTCTTGCCCCCCTTTGTGGGCTTGCCCACCGGCTTTCTTGCCGTGTCTGCCATTGTGGCTGTGCCCCGTGTACAGAAAGTGAAGCATCCCCATAACTGCAATGAGAAGAATCATGGCTTCAAATACTGTGTCGTACATGCGGTAGTTCAAGAGGATGCCAGAGACAATGTTCTGAGCACCGGTTTCCTCAACGCCGTGC
Source organism: Spirochaeta sp. (assembly GCA_020201015.1). Taxonomy (GTDB): domain Bacteria; phylum Spirochaetota; class Spirochaetia; order DSM-27196; family SLAA01; genus SLAA01. Next base: position 8,966 of record JAIVHN010000010.1, read on the forward strand.
TCAATGAAGTAGTTAAAGAGGGTCGGTTCCAACTCAACATTGTGTTCTACGGTGAGGAACACCACACCGGCAAACATAACGAAGCAGAAAAGCGCGACAGCAATGTTCTTCATATTCCGGCTCCTGCACGAAATCTTACAACCTCAAGTTCAGTATCCCGATCTCGGATTGAGAACAGTAACTCAAGTTCATCTACGAGATAGTTCTCATCGTGACCATAAAGGCGTATCCCGCCGTCGTGCTCCTCAATAACGATATCGTAGTTGGTATTCAACAGAGCCTCGTCGATACTCTCCTGTGAAAAAACCGTCTGTGGCTCACGTTCACGTTCAACGCAGAAGTCGGCAATATCGTGAATTACCGCGTTGCGCTCTATCTCCAGAATATGCTTGTCACTAATATTCGGCATGTTTGAACCAACCACACCAATTGTGTACACGCGGTAGCGCTTGAGAGCGCTTAAGTAAAGTAGTGCGACTAGACCGCTTCCGATAACTGCTTCTGCAATTGCGACATCCGGTGCGCGATAGAAGACATACAAGAGTGAAGCCGAAAGAGAGAAAATTCCCATATACACAATGGCCATACGAAGAATCTGAGTTCGGATTGTCAGGAGTGCCATGAGCGCCATGACAAGCAGCAATGCCGCCTCAGCAATAATGGTGTTCATGTTAAATCTCCAAAGTCCTCAACTGTTCGTGCAATATGCCCCTCCGAATCTATGTTGTTATCCTGCCGCTTCGTAAAGAGCCGTGTATGGTTGATAATTTGGTAGCCGCTACGGTAGGCCGAGCGGGCAACAGCATGGGTGCCGACCGGAGCGGTGATCATTTCAAACAACAGAATAAAAGCAAGCTTGGCGGAAAAGAAAGTCCACCCCGAAATGATCATGGCCCCAAAAATTATGGTAATGAGACCCATAGAGTCGACCTTTGAGGTTATGAGAATTCGGGTATAGAAGTCACCCAGACGCAAAAGGCTGTAGGTGCCAATTGCAATAAACACTAAGCCTATTCCTATAAGTATCTGACCAATTACTATGTTCATATCCGAGTTCTCCGCTTTATCTACAGGTTGCCGCGACGTTCGATGAATCGTGCCGTGAGCACGCCGCCAAGGTAGCCAAGAAGGGCATAAATAATTGCCATGTCAAGCAAGTATCCGGTGTCCAGCATAAGCGCAAAGACAATGACCGCCATGACAATTTTTGAAGAGACTACGTTGAGCCCGAGTAAACGGTCCCAGATGGTAGGTCCAGCGATGACACGTGCCAGCGATCCCACGGCAGCTGCCACGAGTGCAATAATGACAACGTTGTAGAAATTCATGTGCGCTCCTTAGGTGGGAGGAGTATGCGCTCGAAACTTCCTTTTATCGACTCCCCGGCTTCGTTCGGATCCGCAGTAGAGCAGTCGAGCCAGATAATGGTCATGTCTTCACCGTCCTGATCAAGTGTGACCGTGCCAGGAGTCAGGGTTATTGCATTTGAAAGCAGCGAACGTTGGAACTCGGTCGGGAGTTTTGTTTTAATCTCAACAACACCAACATTCACATGTCCGGTGAATACTCGGTAAATTGCATCAAACCCGGAGAGGTAGATCTGCAAGAAAATGAACGGGATGTACTTGAAAATTGCAATTAGGTTAACGTGATAGTTCTCCCGATAGTCGTCTTTGAGAACGAATTTATTGGTGAGCATGAGCGCAACAAAACCAAGTACCACACCAAGCCCAAGGTTTGCGAGGTCCGCGCTCTCGTTGTAGACGACCCAGACAATCGCCAACAGCGCTACCGTGAAAAGAACGCCCATCACATGCGTTATACCTTTTTGGTCCAAGGCCTACTCCTCTCTAATGAAGTCATCTCTGCTTGACAATAATTACCCGGCGTCGCAAAATGACGCTGTGTTACGAGAATACCTTACCCCCGACCTTGTGGCAACCAAGTTGCCCGGTAAAACAAAAAGTCAAGTAATTGAAGCTTTGCTTGAAATTGCTTGTCGTAGCGGAAAGGTCTCGGATTGCGAGTTAGCAAAAACAGACCTCCTCAACCATGAGCGCGAGATATCTACCGGAATGGAAAACGGCCTTGCTATTCCGCATGCAAAATCCGCTGGTGTTGAAGACTTTGTAATGGCGATCGGAGTCAGCAAGAAAAGAATCGACTTTGAAAGCCTGGACAAGAAACCGGCTCAGGTATTTGTTTTAACCCTGTCACCTATCGGCTCTATTGATCCCCACTTACGTTTCCTCACCGAAATCTGCACCATTCTTAAAGATAAGGCAGTCATGAGCCGGGTTGTAGCGGCTAAGACAAACGACGAACTCTACAACGTCTTTGCAGAGGCTGTCGGTATGGAAAAGGTTAATTCCACACAGGAGTAGTCCTTCTTCCCAAAGCTCTACGTATTGTGCGAACGCCAGCCAAGTTTGTACGAAATATTGTGGGCGCTACGCACGACTAAATCGGTGTATGTGTCCCTGTTTTCGTCGGTAAGGCGAACGCTGGGCATGGAAACGCTCAATGCCGCGACAACATCCCCGACTGCATTCCTAACGGGTGCACTTACACAACGCACTCCCAATTCGTGCTCCTCGTTATCAAAGGCGTACCCACGTTTCCCGACCTTTCCCAGCTCCTCGGATAATGAGTCCGGCTCCGTGCGGGTATGCTCGGTATAGCGCTCATAGCAAACTTTCTTCATCAGTCGCTCACGTTTTTTGTCCGAGAGTGACCCAAGGAGCACTTTGCCCAGAGCTGTGCAATGTAGCGGGGCCGTGCGCCCCACCCGGGTGTTCATAGATACCCGAAGTGCACGTGTAGACTCAATTTTATGAAGATACACCAGCTCGTCGTTCTCCAGCGCGGCCAGATGCACCGTCTCGAGGGTTTGCTCTGCCAAAGTTTTCATAATTGGGTGTGCTTCTTTCCAGAGCTCGGTACGCTCAAGAACCGCCGAACCTACCTCGAAGAGTTTGAGGGTAAGGCTGTACCGTTCGTTTTCCGGATTCTGACGGACATAGCCAAGCTCTTTAAGTGAGTTAACAAAGCGATGTACGGTGCTCTTGTGCATTCCAAGGCGGCCAGCAATTTCACCAAGACTACTTTCTCCGTCGCGTGATAGTTGTTCAAGGAGTTGCATGGTTTTAATGACGGACCTCGTTGGGACCGCTTCGTGTTGCGAATCTTCTGCTTCATGGACGCTCATGATCTTACTACTATACTCACAAAAAGTTTTGTACGCAATTGAATTTTATCATAAATTAGAACGCCGTTTTACTCTGTGATATGCACCGTCGGGAAATTGAGAGGCCCAGCCCGGAACCGCCGGTGCCAGCCTTGTTGTTCGGCCGACGTTCGGATCGGTACAGCCGTTCAAACACGTGTGGAAGATCCGCGACGTCAATCACCCCTGTATTGCGCACCTCAATGCGTGTTGTCATGGGGGGCTCAGCTTCCTCAATGCTTATGCGTATCTGCCCACCGTCATGTGCGTGTACCACCGCGTTTTGAACAACATTGTCTACTGCACGCAAGAGGAGTTGCTCATCGCCCCAAAATGAGTCAATCGTGGCTTCAGTCACGTATGACACATCTTCTCGCTGATGCGCGGCTTTGCTGCGGCGTACAAGCAACCCAATAAACGATTCGCAGTTGATGTTGCTCCAGTTGAGTCGCATCTCAGGCGACTCAATATGGCTCAGTTCTCTCAGGTCACGAACAAGGTGTTCAATCTGTAGTAGTTCCTGAAACATAGCAGCCAAGCGAGTCTGGGTCGGTTCAATAATCCCTTCTATCATTCCTTCCAGCTGCGTTCGGAAAGCCGTAAGCGGAGTGCGAAGATCATGTGAAATATCTTGTGCCCATTGTCGTCGCAATTTCTCTTCGTACTCGAGCTGAGCCTGTAAGCTCTCCGCAGTTTCGGCCACGAGCGATAGCTCTAAAGCGGCACCACTGCGCCGAAACTCTATGTCTCGCTTACCCTCACCTATTGCAGTTAACCCCTCCGCAAGTTCTTTTACACTGTTAGATATCCCGCGAGAAATGCGATACGCCGGGATAAAAGCGACCACGGCAGCAAGGATGACTGCGCTTAGAAAAGTAAGGGTTACCGAGCGCAGAAACCGGAGGTTGGCAACATCGCTCATGAATCCCAGGGTATCTGCGGCCAGAAATCCAATGACTACGTCGCCGTCAAACAGCGCAGCTGGCATGGCTCCACGCTCTTCAAGCGGTGAGATGAGTTCTTCCACCACAGCCGGGTCCTCAATAGCGCGTCGTTCTCCGCCGCGGTAGAGAAAGACCGGTCTGCGTTCGGCATCAAAGACGTACACGTATTGATTCGGATTGAGAAACTGTGAGAGTTCACGTTCCACTGAGTCTGGACGCAGGCCTCCCTCTCGACGTGCAAGTTCGTTGAGACTCGGAACAATGATATTCTGCAGGCTTTGGCGCCGATACAGGTTCCAGTCGCCAATGGACCGTCGCATTCCAAACAAGAAAACTGCAAGAATAACCAGCACCAGCAGCACGAGCGACACAAAAAAGGCGGCAAATGAACGCGCGAAGAGCGTCTTCATGTAGGCGTGCCTCGAAAGCGGTATCCGACCCCCCGCACTGTCTCAATCCAGTCTCCATTTTCCAGCTTGGTACGCAGATTGGCAATATGTGTATCAACGGTTCTGTGTGAACCGTCGTGGATGTAGTCGAGGCAGTCGCCAAGGATCCGTTCTCGACTCACTACTCGTCCCGGCTCCTCGGTAAGTCGCTGGAGTATGCGCCGTTCAGAGATAGTGAGATGAAGTTCTGAGCCGTTAAGGTGGTCTTTATGGGTCGTGTCGTCCATTTGAAGAGTGCAATCGTCGCACACGAAAGAGGTGCTTCGAGCACGTTTGGATTGGCTGCTCGCCGTGCGGCGTAAGAGCGCGCGTGTGCGGAGTACAAGCTCCTTTGGCGAAAAGGGCTTAACGACGTAGTCGTCTCCACCAACCTCAAACCCGGTGATACGGTCCGATTCCGTGTCTTTAGCAGTAAGGAAGAGAATTGGTATATCGCTGAACTCTCGAATATCCTTTGCCAGTCGTAGGCCGTTGCCGTCCGGCAACATGATATCTAAGATCAAGAGGTCCGGCGCGGCAGTGCGCACAGCCTCAACCACCCCGGCAGTGCTTTCAAACTCGGTTACCCGGTCTCCCTCGATGGCGAGGTAGTCGCGAACTCCTTCCCGTATGAGCGTGTTGTCCTCAACTACAAAAAT
>JAIVHN010000119.1 GCA_020201015.1 Spirochaeta sp.
ATTACGTACATCGCGTTCTCCGGTTTTATGAATAATGGCTCCGGCGCAGAGAAAGAGGCAGCTTTTCATAAAGGCATGAGAGAAAATGTGAAAGACTGCGCCGACAATTGCCGTCTCGCGGAGTACCGAAAGCCCCAAGAGTACGTATCCCATCTGACCAATGCTGGAATAGGCTAATCGTCTCTTAATTTCAAACTGAGTGAGGGCGACCGCCGATCCTAGAATGATTGTGATGATGCCCAAGATGGCCATGATCAGAATCCAACCGGTCTCAATGAGCAGTTCCGGGGAGAATACCGTGAACACAACGCGGAAAAGTCCGTAGGCACCGGTTTTCAGCATAACGCCGGAAAGCAGCGCGCTTGCAGGTGCCGGGGCTACTGGATGGGCATCGGGCAGCCAGACATGCAGGGGGAACATACCGGCCTTCATACCAAAACCAACGAGAAAGGCAATAAAGGTCGCCAGAGCGAGGCCGGAGGGTTCGGTTATGAGCGACCCGGCGTCCAGACTCAGGGAGCCCGAGATTTCATAGGTGTTAATAACACCTAAGAGGAGGCTGAGGCCACCAATAATGGTTACTATGATGTACTTGTATCCGGCCTTGAGGGCCTCGGCGGTTTCCTCGTGGACTACCAGGACATAGGCAATAACCGACATCAACTCAAAGAAAATGAACAGTGTAAAAAAGTCTCCCGCGGTGAATATTCCAAGACATGAGCCGAGCGTGAGGGTCAAGGTTGAGTAATACCGGTTCTGGGAGTGACCATGGCTCATGTAGGACAGTGAGTAGATTGTTGCAAGCATCCAGACAAAAGAGGAGATGAGGACAAGACACAGGCTGAGCAGGTCAACCCGAAAGGTGCCTACAAATCCGAGCCCGGGCAGAATTTCTAACAGTTCAAACACCAGGATCTCACCGCGAACTACTGCAGGATACATGCCTACCGCTGCGGCGAAAGTAACCACGGTCGTGAGCACGACAAGTTGATTCCGTAGCCGAGTTGACTCACGGGCCACATACGCGACGCCAACTGTCATAATCATAGGGAAAAGAGTGACAAAGACGGGCAGCAATGATGTTGTTCGCACTTCGGTCTCCTGACATTTGTTTCTTGGTCAATAACGCAAGAACTTCAATGCATTGTATACCGAATTGAGCAAATGTGAAGAGGAAAAAAGAAAAACATATTGATTAATAAGAATCGATAGCGCGACTGCAGCAAACTGTTGTGCTAATTTTGGTCGCTTGTACGCTGCTCGCTGGCATTCTTGTCCGTTGTCTCGGAGGTGGCTGCTGGCCCGGAGTCTGCTGGATCAAAGTCGGGGCAGCCTGGGATCCTTTCCCCGGCAGCATTCTCAGAGGCCCGACGGCAGTAGTTTATGTGGTTGCGAACTCTAATGAAGAGCACAATGCCAATAAAAAGAAGGCCTACAAGCAGCAGTGCATATGTCATACTTGAAATTATATCACCAATTTGCCCGATTGCAACAAGACAAAGTTAGCGGCTTGGAAAAATTCCCCAGCGCGGGTATACTCATACCTACGACGATGGGCGCTTAAGCTAGTGACTGCTTAAGCTAATGGTTAGAGAGGAGGCGTAGTGCAGCCAAACAGCTTTGAGGGCGATACACCGATACCGGATTCGCTTGCCGGACATTTTCTTATCTCCGAGACAGACCTACTTGACCCCAATTTTTTTCGCACGGTAGTGCTTATGACCGACCATGGTGCGGCCGGAGCTTTTGGCTTAGTAGTGAACCGCCAGTCGACGGCAAGCCTAAAAGACCTGATACCTGACTTTGAGGATGACCCTGCCGGAGATATTCCGGTGTATGTGGGCGGACCAGTTGAGCAGCAGTATTTATTTGTGCTGCATTCCGGAGTTCCCAGTCGATTTCGTAGCGATCACTCGGTCAGTCCAACTCCGGGAGTAATATTCGAGCCGCTTACCGAGCCGTTGGTGCACTTTCTCCGTGATGAATGGCGAGCTATTCCCATTGAGGATCGACCAAAAATTCACCTCTTTGCTGGCTATTCCGGCTGGGGGCCTTCACAGCTTGAGAGCGAGCTTGAGGCAGGAGCGTGGTACATACATCGTGCTACCGCAGATATTGTGTTTCATACCGCTCCAGAGAAGGGCTGGCACGACGCGCTTTCCAAGAAAGGCCCGCTGTACAAAATCATAGCCGAGACCGGGATCCGGCCATCTATGAACTAAGCACATTCCGTGTTCAGCGCCGGTGCTCAGCGCCCGCACGCAGTCGTGCGGTTACTCCGAACCAGGGGCTTTTTCCAGCAGCGCTACGGGAAACGCAGCGCAAAGTTCCTGTAGTGAAACAGCCCCTCCTGCCACCACCTCACCCGAAAGCACATTAAACCACCGCCCTTGCGGTAGTTGTACGGTTGTATCGCCCCAGTCGTTGCCAAGCGTGTAGGGGAGGCGCGGTGCCACCGCCACTACCTTGCCTCCGCGGCTAAAGGCCACCGCATGACCGGCTTTCTCGCCGCTTACATCAAGGCTCTGATACTCTCCCTCGAGAAAAAGCACCGGACGGCGTCGGCGCAGGTGCAGAGCCTGGCGCGTGACCCACAGTTTGGCAAGCCCATGTTCGCTGTCCGCACGCACCGCAGCAAGAGCTTCTGCTAGTTCGGTCTCGTCATCCGGGGTTATGTGCTCAAGCAGCTCGGTACGCAGCTCGTAGTCTACCGGTCGCCGGTTATCTGGATCTACCAAGCTAAAATCCCAAAGTTCGTTTCCTTGATATATGTCCGGAACACCTGGGCAGGCAAACTTGAGCAGCGTAAGTGACAACGAGTTCATTGAACCAGCCTCACGAATCTCTTCAACAAGTTCCTGTATGAGATCTCGGCAGGTTTCACTGCTCAGCATGGACTCAAGAAAAGTAAATACGGCCGCCTCGTAATCGGGGTCGACGTTCGTCCAGTTGCTGTACTGCTTTGCTTCCCGAATTGCTTTTTCAAGGTACGGCTGTAAACGGTCATACTCAATGGGCCAGGCTCCAACGGCGGTTTGGTACATGAGATACTCGGTTGCTCCGTCGGGATACTCGGCGCCGTCTGCTGTAGGCGCTGGCTTGCGAAACTCGGTGGTAGCCTCTCGCATCTGTGTTATAAAGCTTTCCCAACGCTCGGGCATTTCCGAAAGTACAGCCAGCCGAGACCGGACATCCTCACTGCGCTTTGTGTCGTGTGTAGAGGAGGCCAACATCGCACCTGGCCAGGTGTGCGCCCGTTCCTTCATGAGTTCATGGAATACCTGAGGCGCCAGTCCAAATCTGTCCGGCTCACCACCAACCTCGTTAAGCGCGGTGAAACGCGTGTAGCAGTAGAATGCGGTATCCTCGGCCGCTTTTGCCATGACCGGCCCAGTAATCTGCTGGAGTCGGGCGACAAACTCGTGCTCATGCTCCCCGTCAATCTCAAGGAGTAGCATGCGAAGGAGGAAGGCAAACAGCTCCTCGCGGGAGTAATCACGGTAGCGCCGATGGCGCCCACAAATCTCGGTCAACAGTGACACCAGCCGGTTTATGTCACTTCCAAGTAACTCCCGAATAATCAGATATTTCTTCTCGGTAAGGATCTCATGATAGCTGCGCTCCTCGCCGCTAATTTGACGGAAGAGCTTGTCAAAGGCTGGCTCGTTCTTCTGCTCTATACAGAGTCCAAGCGC
>JAIVHN010000281.1:0-4665 GCA_020201015.1 Spirochaeta sp.
GGACGAGGCCGTCCTCCTCGTCCATTGGGAAATAGGAGAAGTTGGCACCCAAAGCCAAAGCCATTGAGAAGAATGACCAGTCCGGCCCGAAGTAGTAGTTGAACGGGAAGGTAACGACGTTTGCCAGCAGCTTTCCACCCAGTACATTTCCCGTGAAGCGGCCGGGAGGCGCCGCTCCAGCTTGTGCCTGAATGCGCACGTTGTCATCAAAGAAGCTCAGGCCAATGCCCGCGGATCCGTAGGTTGCACCACCGACCTGAGTATCCAGGTAGAGTCCTTGAATGAACTGCGGAACCTCATAACCAAACTTGTCACCCGGCCGGAGACTAACTTCCAGGTGTTCGATTCCAAACTCGTCCTGCGCATTGCCATGCACCAGAAGCGACTGCGCATGCCGACTGTTTTCGACAGGTGAGGCAACCATGACCTCAGGGGGAATGGTATCCACAATGAGAACGAAACGTTCCGTGGCTGTCCGGCCATCTTCGAACACAGCCTTTACCAAGATGGGCACAGGCCCAGGATCCATCTCGGAGGTCTCAAGTCTAAACCGCCACTCCGCGCCGCCGCGAGCATTCATGAAACTGCGCCCGTTATCTACGCTTACAAGGACTTCGGACACACCAAATTGCTGCCGCTCCCGTCGTCCGGTTAATTCCTGCTCTTCGGGAGTGAGCTCTATTGCTGCAACACCTCTCAACCACGGACGTCCGTTGATCATGTCACCGTTTCTATGACTCTCAATCATAACCCGTGGCCCATGGCGCATAATATCAAACTCATGAAGAGCGCTCCGCACGATTTCTCCCGGCGCGATTGTGTACCGCGCGGTGAGAGCTACAGAATCCTGAAGGTAATAGCGCTCAGGGAGTTCCAGCTCAAAGTAGCCGTTTGTAGTGACATCTACGGTTTGGATCACCTGTTCGCCGTCGTAGAACTGAACCGTAGCTGGCAGGATAGGGGCGCTAACTCGCCCTGCAGCAATAACCGGCGGCACCAGGGTGGTCCCCGGCAAAGGCGTAATGAGTTCAGCAGAGTAGGCTTGAGACTGAGGCTGTAGCTTCCTGGTGCAAAAGCTGATACATCGATCTCATCTTGAAGCACAACCCGCGACTCAATCTCAGTCTCAAAGACTTCGCTCTCGTCCGCAAGATGAGAGGCAATTTGGAGAGTTAGCCGCTGCATCTGAATGTTGTCCTCAACACCGCCGCTCAGCTGAAGCGTCCCGTCAACCACTTGCCCATCATACGGACGAACTAAGCTTAGGCTCGGAGCGGTGTTGTCAATGTTGATCAACGATGTTGCACGCGACTCGACGCCAAGACTGTCGGTAGCAATAATCAAAATGGAATAGGTGCCGTCTTGATAAGCCGATGAATTGAGGTTGAGACTCCACTCCTCGGTTCCTTCCGCTCTCTGAAAGGTATTTCCGTTATCCATACTGACGAGCACAGACTCGATTCCGTTAATATCCGATGCGGCACCTCGAATAACGAGTGCACCCTGCATGTGTTCGTTAGCACCGGGCTCTAGCACCGCTATTTCCGGGCGATCTGTACTCACCTGCACATCTACTGAAACAACATCTCCCCTCAGACCGTAGATATCCTCGGCAAAAACCTCTATACGTTGCTCTCCTGGTTCAAAACTATCCAGACTCAGATCTATTCGAAAGCTTTGGTCTGTTGAGACCCGGTTGAACTCGCCATCGCCAATTCGCCAATGAACTGCAGTTACTGCATCATCATCAAGCGCCAAACCCGACAACACGATGCCATCCATGACAACAACACCATCCTGTGGTTCCAAAATCTGGACCGTTGGAAAATCGCGTTCGATATCGACCTGGTACACCGGGTTCACAATAGATGTATTGCCAGCTTCATCGGTAACCTGGATTGTGAGTCGACCACCATCTTCTACGAGTTGAGTAAAGTCCACAGGAAATACGAAGGACCCTCCACTTGGGCTCAGATCAATATCAACTGGAATCCTTGTTTCCTCATTAATGCTGTAGACGAACTCCCGTATAGGAGCTCCGGACTGCACTGTTCCAGCGACAGTTGTTATGCCATTAATAGAGTCAGTCGCTCGCGGAGTGCTAACTCGTAGCTCCGGTGCGTCCGGAACATAGTTAAGTGGGATATAGACCGGTAGATCTGCGACAGCACCAGTGGCTGTGCGCAGCTCAAGGTGGAGCGTTCCGGCAGCTCGGCCACTCAGCGCGATATTGACGGAGAACGCACCTTCCGCAACAGGTAGAGTGTTCCAGGACTCATTGGGCTGTAAACGATACTGCAGCCGTTGCCCGGGAACATAATCCGGGATTCCTCCCTCCAACACGAGCGTCATGTCGTTTAGATAGTCGTACGCTGAAACATTGCTTAACAAGACACGCGACTGTTCCGGCACGCGTGCTTCCTCGAGTTCCGAGACCCGCTCAATACGGATGCGAATTGGTGAACCTTCGGTGCCATCGGCAAAACGTCCCCGAATGCGCAAATCACTGCGCCCAAGTGGGAGATCTGCGGTTGGAATTCGAAACCCAGGCCGAGCCGGATACTCCCGCTCTACTTCACCTTCAACGATTACCGCCTCCGGTCTGCCAGCCCCCGTTACCTCTCCAAAGAACGCGGTGTCCACGGCAAGCTCGCGATAGGTGTCCTCATCAGGATGCACAAGAACTACTTGTGGAAGGCGGTTGTCCACATCATGATTAATCCGCCGTGTAACGCTCGTACTATTGCCACTGCGGTCTACCGCCGTGAAACGAACAGTGAAGCTACTCCCAGTTCTGTCGCGAAGATCCAGTAATGTAGTCCAGTATGGATCACCCGGTCGAAGATCTATTTCGTATTCTTCTCGATCCCACTCGTAGAAAAGCCGCTCAATCCCTATGGTGTCGCTTACTCTCCCAGTAAACTGAACTATACCGGATAGGAGATCATCCTCCTCCGGGCTGACTAGCTCAAGTTCGGGTGCCTGGTTGTCAACATACAAAAACACTGGGGCATCAGTGGTTGCACCGGTGGTGTCCGTGGCCCGAATGTTATGCGAAAGAGGTCCGTCCTCAAGGCTCCGAGTCTGAATGGAAAACGAGAACGAAACCTCGGTCGCTCCCCTGCTTCGACGCACGCGCAAAGGCTCATAGCTCTCACCGCCATCGACGCTCAGTTCGAGCGTGTCTATCCCGTTCGCATCATCTGCGCGCCCTTCCACACGAACATTTCCACTGACAATAGCCCCCGTTTGGTGAGAGTCAATACTTACGCTAGGGGCCTCGCGATCTAGTATCGTTGCTATTGAAGATGCAGAGCCCACCTGGCCTTGAGCATCCACCGCACGAGCATACAACGTTATCGGACCGTCGGGGATATCGTCAATATCCACTACACCACCCCAGTACGCGGTGCCGTCTGCCGACGAAAACGACTCACTGTCCACAGAAATCTCTACTCTATTGAGTGCGAAAAAGCTGTCGGCAACACCTATCATGGAAAAACTATCACGTAAAACTGCGTTCTCATCTGGATAGACAATACGCACACTTGGAAGTGTTACCTCAGGATCAATGCGAATATTGAAAGGCCCCCCAACTGACTCGTTGCCCGCACGATCTCGAGCACGTACCACTACGTTGTGAGTGCCCGGGGAGAGTTCACTCAAGTCGAACTCATGTTGCCATACCTCGCTGCCGCTCACCGGTTCCCAGCTATCTTCCGGTGTACCTCTCCCGTAGGCCTCCATTCCACAGACCATGAGAATTAGAACCACAACGAGAACCTGGGCTCTGTGCGCGGGGAGTAGACTGCGGCTCTGTATCGGATTAATCTGCATGGTTTGTCGTCCCTTCGCTGATACTTTGCTTGTTTGTATCGTGAGTTATGTCTTCCCACACGTAGCTACTTCCAAGCCACGCTCGGTGTGCAGTAGCCGCCAAGGGGCTACCCGCACGCGCCAATCTGTGCGCTGGAGCCCAGTTCAGCATACCAGCTATCTGAGCTTGAACATCCAGGCGCTGCAGCCACTGACGGGCCACCGTCAGGTCACGCTCCATTCGCCGCCCATAGAGTTTACTCTCAGGCGCTATGGGATTAGCCCACAAAACGCGAGCCTGCAGCCCATACTCGTTCCAGCTCTCTGGAATAGGAAAGAGGTCGGCCTCAAGTACACTTGTGCGATCACCGGGCAGGCTCTGAACACGGCTTAAGGGTGCGTACACCCACGCCTGTTCGGAACCAAAGAGCCGCGGCCACACGTCTTCCCAGGCGTAGGTCAGCGCGCCGCGTTGAAAGCGTCCGCTGCGGGGTAGCTGACTGCGCACGGCACCCCAACGTTCGGGATCGGTCTCGAAGCGCCCGGGCGTATGCTGAAGTAATTGCGCGGTCCATGCCTGCAGTGCACGCTGGTCGCCTCCGGGCAGTATTACCAGGCCACCGCGCCTAGGCGGAGCAGGCTGTTGGTCGTCACCTAAGGCCGACTGCGTAAGTGGCGGCGTAGTGTGGCGGCGGAAGACCAGCCAAGGGTCTATCGCGAGAGGAATAGCTCCGTCGTGACCTGCCCACCGGCCGAGATTGTAATGAACGACTACGGGTTGAGTTTCTGCCCTGTCGAAGGTCGGCTGAGCCGTGATTCTAACTCCATAGCGATTGCGGAGCATAGCAG
>JAIVHN010000281.1:4695-7245 GCA_020201015.1 Spirochaeta sp.
GCGTCATTTGTCTCAATCACCGGCCAGTCGGGCGCATCCTCGGCTTCCGCAAGCAGCCTTTCCCAAATACCGGTGAACTCGGAACTCACAACCCACACTGGCTGAGGACTTCTGAGAGTCAGCAAAAGTAGCCCCAGGGCACCAGCAATCGCCACCGCCGCCAACATCACTACTGCCCACCGCCGCGCGCTTTTGGTCATGACGTTATTCAACTACCAAAGGCCGAAATCGCGCATACTCAAGGCGATCAGCCAACCAGCCGACAAGCGGTAGAACCTGCCCACTTTCGGTGTACTGGTTAATCTGGGTACGGTTGAATTGCTCGATGCCTCCGCGCGGCACGCTGTTCGCTGGGATCGCGACCACTTCCCAGTTTCCGGTGTACTCCCCGCTTTCGGACACGCCATCCATGGCGATGTTCTCTGCCGCGCTCCGGCCTTCGTGCGCTATCGGGTAGGCGAGTCGCAGGGAGTTGCGCGTCCCCGCGTATGAGTCGGAGAAATACGACACGTACGGAAGCCCATCTATGGTATGCACGTTTGCACGGGTACCTACCGAGAAGCGAGAATCTACGGTCACCCGCGTTACGGCCTTGGTTGCCCAGTTTACTTCGGCAAACTTGAGCGATGTATTGGCTGCATCGTGGTATGCGATGTACAGGTACGTGTTGCCTCCACGTTCACCGAGGGTCATGGCAACGTGGGATCCGGTGAGCTGACTGTCGTCAATAACCATTTCAGTCCATGTAGAGGTGGTGTTCGTAAGATTGGTGGCATCCCAAGGGTTCGACGAGTACTGCATGCGCAACACACCGGCCGCTTCGTCAAAGTAGACAACGGCAATCTCATTTGCGCCAACCTTGACCATGTCGTAGTACTCGCTCGCTGCGCCCGCGGTATTGGGGATCACGCGCACCTGCGTCGCGCGACTACTATCGTTTGCTGGCTGTTGCAGGTTCGAGTTCTGTGCATCTGTCGCCCGGAACGACACAAAGGTTAGATCCCGCCGGTTCGGGTGAGCGTCGTAGTAGGTGACATAGATATTGGTATTGTTGTCCGGACCATCGACGTGAAGTTTCGGGTACCGAAAGCGATTCAGCTGCCGACTGTCAAAGTCAACTCCGATGATCTCGAAATGACGGTCATCGTTTCGGGCGTTACCGCCAAGTAGCGCACCCGCTTGCCGATCGCGATTCAAGTACAGGTAGCCAATTGGATCACCAGAAAACGCATCCTGAACTGACAGAATCCAGTTTTGCCCACCTTCGGTTCGTGCCATCGCCGTATGCCGTTCATAATAGATTCCAGAACGCCACGCACTGGTATTGTCTCCCGTGGTGCGGTAGGTGTACCCGTTGTTGTCATTCGCGTAGCTGAACAATGGCTGGTTTCCGTCCATGACCATTGAGGGGTAATAGAAGGTCTGGTTAGCCTCCCCTGGGAGAACTGTGGTCAGCTCCCAGTTCTGAAGCATTCGGTTATCCGTCCATCTGGAAGATCTCGGATCGGCCATCGTCGCCTCTTGATTGTACGGCTCACTGTCGTCATTGAGGTTATTCAGGCTTGCAATTCCGTTTACGAAAAGCGTCAGGTATCCCGAGGCATTAAAGTCTTTCGACACGTCCACGCTCGTTGGCGTCGTACCAGAGACACCGAGATTCAGAGTGGCCGGTTGCGTAGATATCGACCCGGGACTCAGATGAGCCACGGCGCCGTCCAGGTTGAATCCTTCGGCACGGAAGACCCGCGTTGGATGCTGCTCAACGCTGTAGGCGCCGGTGGCAGAACGAATCACATCGCTGGACAGGCCACCCTGCCCAAGCGGATTCAGTACCCTGGCAATATACGGCACCACGTCCACCGTGATGTCGTCGACCGCATCATTGCCGTCGTCCGGGCCAAAGTCGTAGGCGCGGAAGACCACCGGGACGTTCAGCTGCGCGACATTCTCAATGGCTGCACTGTTCCATGCAAAGCGGAAGTTGAACACGTGGCCGTCTACCTCGGTAATAAATTGGCTATCAGGCACAAGCTCAAAGCCCCAGTCAGTCGTACCTGTGGCGACGTCACTTATTGCACGATTAGCGGGAGCCGTTACTCCACTTCCGCTCCAGGTTGCGATATCAAACTCAATCCCAACGCCCTCACCGCCGTCAAAGCCTGGAATCTGTGCCGTAACCCGGGATACGCGCTGGTTATCCGTAGTGCGCCCGAGAAAGATCACTTTGCCGCTGACATCAGACGCGCCGGGGGTTGAACCAACCCAGGTGCTGTGCTCGGCGTACTGTACGTAGCCGTGGCGCTGCAGTGAGAATCCGGTGCCGGAGGTGACAAGGTTGTCGGCATATTCCGACACCGCCTCCGGAACCTGTGGAGCAGCGCTTGCGCTTGCAGAAAACTGTTGGCCAAAAGGAGCTGCCGCAATCTCTGGAGCAACGTCGTCGATGTTATCAATATTCATGCCTATTAGCACGGCATCGGCCAGTTGGTCGGCCTCGGTGCCTCCGCCTACGGTTGAGTCGTAGACCTTGATCACAAAACGGGCCTCGTT
>JAIVHN010000011.1 GCA_020201015.1 Spirochaeta sp.
GTAGTCGACCGGGAGCCCATCGGTGTTGGAAACAACCAAGTGTTGTGCATAACTAAGGCCCGTGGACGTGAGAGATGTAGTAAACAAGTCAAGCTGCTGCAAGGTAATCTCCCTATGCTGTAAGCTGCTCGTTTGTGCGTTTCTGAGTCTACCACGAGATGTTTACCATTAGAATCGGATTCCTGCTCGAGAGTTGCCGCGATGAATCGGTTGACGCAGCAGCAAACGCCGCTCTGTGATTCTCTGCCAAGACCGTAGACGCGCTCTTCAATCTTCCAGTGTGCGGTCCGACTCCCTAATGGTATGTGAGCGGGTAAAGGCTGGCTCGCTGCTGACCGCAATTCCGTAAATAATATTGCCTTTTCCAATGATGTAGCCTATCACACTGCCAATTGTGGCAGGCACAGCAATGCGCAGCCCCACCATCTCTATCAGCAGGATGGCGGCACTCACCGGGACACTGGCGACACTTGCCAGGCTTGCGGACATGCCTGCTACTACCATTGATGCCAGCAAAGCGTCCTGACCAACAGCAACAAAGCCGCCTAACGCGTTGCCGCAGATGGCACCTACGAAAAGTGCCGGAATAACCAAGCCGCCGCTGCCGCCAAACCCAATGGTAAAAGAAGTTGCCAAGATCTTGGCGGTCAGGAGAATTAGCAAGATTGAGAGCGGTTGCACCGTCACTAGCATGCTCTGAATAACACCCAGCCCGATACCGGCAGTATCGGGCACGGCAGCAATGAGAAGGCCTGCGACCAATGCGCCAAAAACCGGTGCCAAGCGTTGATACGGGAAACGTCCGGCAAGTTTTCTACTGAACTGGAAAGAACGCATAAAGAGTAAGGCAGCCAGCCCTGCAATTATAGCCGACAGAAAGTAGTAGTGGATGTTGGCTACATCCGGAACGTACTCCGGTATGAGTAAGAGTGGCTCGGCGTTGTCCAGGAGGCTGTACACAACAAAGCCCATGGTGGAGGACAGCATTGCCGGAAAAAGGTCGGCGTAATGGAGCGATGACTTGTACAAGACCTCTACCGCAAAAATTCCACCCGCTAAGGGCGAGTGAAAGGCGGCCCCCACCGCACCTGCCGCACCACAGACAGTAAGAATGCGCCGGTCGTGCACCGTGAAAAAACGCCGGACCGGCGGCATTTTATCCATGATGTTGGCAATAGAGCCACCGATGAGAACCATTGGCCCTTCAATTCCACCGCTGCCGCGAAACCCCAAGGTTGCTAATGACGCAAGAATCTTCGAGACCGCAGTCTTGCGGTCAAGGCTGCCATAACGTAGGTTTACCGCGGTTATGTAGCGGTCGGTACCAAAGCCCGCTGCCGCAGGATCCCACAGGAAAATAAGGGCTGCAATGCAGGCGCCAATTGCAGGGGTGATCCAGAGTGGGAGCGCTACAGTGGAGTTGCTTACCATTGAAATACCGCGGCGTAAGGCAAGCGCGCCCAGACCGCCGCCGACACCAACAAGCGATGCTACAACACCCCATTTGAGAACATACACTGATATATCGATTATATTGCGCCCTAAACGTCTCACGTTGTGGGAGCATAGCGTTCACTGGATTTCGTGACAAGTAGCCCGGCGGGCGTCTCCGGATGTGAACTGTATTGACAGCTCGTGACAGTCGGCATACCGTTGCGCTATGAGAGTTTGGATACTGGGTGCGGGCACCTTGGGCGTGCTGGTAGCGGATCATTTTGTGCGTGAGTTGCACGATGTCGTCCTCATTGAGCGTGACCACGCCGCTGCGGGTGAGGCACTGCGCAAGGTAGACTGCAATGTAGAAATCTGCGATGGTACCGATCTCGCGGCGTTGCGCAGGCTCTCTATCGACCGCGCCGACTGTTTTGTTGCCGTTACCGGTTCCGATGAAGTGAACATGGTTGTGTGCGGGCTTGTTGCCCATGCCTTTAGAACACCGGTGAAAATTGCCCGCGTGCGGAACTCGCATTACGCCATGGGGATTTCCGGGGATCCAGAGCTCTTTGGTATCGACCATGTTCTGACACCGGAAATCGAGACGGCCGCCTCTATTCTGCGGTCGCTGGAGTATGGACCTATAGGTCAGGTAGCTGCACTACAACGTACGTCGTACTCGTTACGCGAAGTTCTGGTCAGCGCAGCAGGCGGGCTTGAGGGGGCGTCGTTAGCTGAGGTGCGTCGAAGTTGTTCACAACCCTTTATAGCCCCCATGCTGACCCGCGACCGTGAATACATCATTGTGAGTGGCTCCACGCGCTTACGACGTAACGATACGCTCTACGTTTTCTCCACTGCCGAGGCACATCAAGAACTGCTTGTGCGCGACGGTGGTAAGCCGCTGGAACAGCGCGGCCGCATTCTCATCCTGGGCGGTTCGCTCATCGGCGTCACCCTTGCTCAATCTCTGTGGAATCATAGTGGTGACAAAGCGTCCAAGGACGGCATGATCTCGCGACTTATGCAACAGCTAAAACGCCAGGTTTCCGGGCATATGACTATTATTGAACCCTCCGAGGCATTGTGTGAGCATATATCCCATATGGTCCCGGGGGCCGAGATCATCAATGCCGATATCCGTGATGAACACAAGTTCAAGGCGGAGGACTACCAACGACACGATATGGCAATTGCGGTCGGCACGAATCAGGAAGCCAATATCGTGGGGGCCCTCCATGCAAAGGTAAAGGGTGTACCCCGGGTGGCGGCGGTCTTGTATCAGGATGGGTACGCCAGGATAGCGCGCAGTTTGGGGGTGGATCTTCCGGTGAGCCTGCGGAGCTGTACCGTCAGCGCCATTGCCTCTCATCTGCGCGGTGATGCGGTCAAGGCGCTGTATAGCATTGCTGGCACCAGTATATCAATTGTCGAGGTAGTCCTGGCAGAACGCAGCGCCTTTAATGGAGTTCCCCTTAGTCGTGCGGCGCTCCCAGGTCAAACCTTGATCCTATCAATAACTCGTGACTCAACGGTGATTATTCCAAACGGAGATGAACTCCTTATTGCAGGCGATATTGTGGTGGCGTTGACTCCGCGGCGGTATGAGGCGACACTCATTCACCTGATTCGTGCTACACGCCAGATGTCGCGCGCTGCCCGTTAGCGGCTCTCGCGCCTACTCCCGCCAGCTGGCTCCCGGCTGGCCAGCGGTGCTCCTGGCTGGCCCCAATCACACCGAAAAGGAAAGTGTAACTTGAGTGCCGTGAACGGACTGTATATGGAGCTCGGCTTGCAGCTGAGAGGCGAGCATCTGCACCAGCGACAATCCAAAGCCTCCGTCGGTTTCGGGTCGTACCACTCTACCACCGAAGTCACCAGGTCATGAAGGTAGTCATGCACCGGGATCTCTCCTGCTACATCTGAAAGGAGCATTCTTTCATACAGGCGACTCATACTGCCCACGCGCCCCGCAGCGTCCTCGAGTGCCGTCACGGTTTGCGGGTGTTTGCTATCCTGCGCCTGCAGTGACAGAAGACTGCAAATTGAGCTGAGGTTGTTCTTAATGCGGTGATGTGTCTCGCGTAGCAGGAGTTCTTTATCCTCCAGCTGACGACGCAGCGCCTCCTCGGCCTCTTGTTTCTCCATGTTTTCAAAAAGCTGCGCCACAAGTGAGGCAACGGTGCTCACAAAGGCCTCTTCATCCGGTGCCCAGCTACGTTGCGGCCCAATGTGTTCGCACGACATCACGCCGACAATGCGCCCGTCAACCACAATTGCGGAGTCAAGCAGTGAGCTAATATTACGTGGCTTCAGATAACTCTCGGCAAGTTCAGCCGTGCGAGGGTCGTTGAGCCCGTCGTGTGCAAACACCTGGCTTCGTTCCCTCATGGCCTCAAAGTAGTGTGGGTGCTCTGCAACAAAAATCGGATCACTATCCTCACGCTGGGTGTGCCGAGCTTCGGCTGCCGTGTAGAGATCCAGGCATTCTAAGATCTCTCCATTTGAGGTGAGTTCCCAGATGCTTGCGCGTGCAACTCCTAAAGTCATGGAGACGCTCTCGGTAATGTGCTGCAGATTATGGAGTAGACTCCCGTCAATAACTGTCGCATTCAGGGCCAGCTCTGATAGCGCCTGTCGCTGCGCGACGGCTCGTTTGGCGGCAGTCTCGCGCTCCTGTCCTGCTGCTCTTGCGGCGGTGATATCTTCAAAGGTCGCATAGACCTGGTAGGCTTGGTTCGCGCCGGGGTGAAAAAGTGGAATTGCCGTAATTTTGAGCCAAACGTAGCGCTCAAGGTCGGGACGGAACACGCCGCGCACTACCGGCCCTACTGGTTCTCCGCTCTCTAACGCGACCATTGCTGGGTGATCTGGGCCCGGCACCTCGGAGCCGTCCTCACGTATCATGCGCCAACGGGGATCGTGAGACGACCCGCCAAGCACGTGATCTGTACTTATACCCAGAATTCGTTCGGCTGCCGGATTCAGCGAGCTAATGCGGCCGTCGGCTTCCTGGTAGATAACACCTTGCGACATCGTCTCATAGAGCTGGCGGTACTGCGCCTCACGTTCTCGCAGCCGTCCAGCCGGAACAAAGCCAGCGCTTAAGAAGCAACCAACGTCAACTACACTGACGAGTACTTGCTCGTAGCCTCTTTCGTACCCGGCCACCACAGACCACGCTACCTGTACCTGCAGCGGTGTTCCGTTAAGGGTAAGGTGCGTTGCCTCTTTGGAAAAATGTGTGCCACCTTCCCAAATTGTAAGCAGATCGTCACGAAAGTTTGTGTAAGACGCCTCGGAAAATAGTGTGGGCACCTGGCTCAGAAAGCGCTCTTTTGAGTCCGCACCGTACAGGCGCAGGGTAGTCTCGTTAACATCAACAACCCTTATACGGCTCACGAGGTCGCGCTCGGCTGCGGGCCGCTCGTTGAGGTAGTAAGCGAGGTCCTCCACATTGGAAGCGCGCAGCCCGTCCAACTGCTTTTTGACCGCCGAGAAGTCTTCCTCCCAGAGTGAGACCGGCGCCGACTCAAAAAGCTGTCGGTACCGGCTCTCGCTGTTTCGTTCTTCGTTCTCGGTCAAACTGCGCTCCCGTTGGAAATTGTGTACCGTACTCCGTACGAACTACCGTACTACGTGAACGTATCGCATTACGTGAAGTGTAAAGCCTAGCGTCCAAAACCACCAGACCTATTTTGGGCAACAAACCGTACATTCGGGCAACAAACCGCTTACATGAGCATCAAAATGTGTTTTTCTGTAGTAAAAAACGCCGGTCAAATTCGGTTTCTATCGCCGAGAAAAACAAGATAAATCCGTGCTTGTAGTCGACGACGAAGGCCTCATTTGTATGAGGGTTAAGGCCGCACTTGAGAGCAGCGGTTACCGGGTGTATCTGGCCGACAACGGCGCGGACGCTGTGTCGCTGTTGAGTTCACATGCGGACATCGACCTGGTTCTTATGGACATTCAGCTCGACGACGGTATGAACGGCGGTGGAGGCGGCACGGCAGATTGTTGCCCTACAAGACCTACCGGTGGTCTTTCTTTCCTCCTGTACGGACCCTCACATGCTTGAATGTGTGCAAGGGGTACCGGCCCCTATCAGTGGTCGGGAGCTTCATTGGTACCAGCAGAGCCTACTGTTTTGAGTATGATTGTGCCGCCGGAAGCACATCAAATACCTACGAGTGGTGTGCGCCCGGCGTAAGCCCGCAGTTGAACAACTTGCGGAATATCCGGCTGGAAGAGATCCCGGACTAGGTGAATGCGCATCGTCATGGACGGGAAATCTGGATTGGTGATGTTGCTAAGCTCCCCGAGGGCCGGGTGCGGGCACTCCTGGAAGCTTAAGGCATTGTAACATGCTGCTCATCAGCAAGTGCTGAGCGTTGTTGAAGGCCACTTATGCTGGAAGGCACTGCAAACCGGCCAAACCGGCCAAAACGGCCCCTGTAAGGTTTGGGCCAATTTCCGTCTTGTAAATGAGGCTGGCCAGCCGAACGGGGTACATCGATACAAGATGCAAAACTCGCAAAATGGTAGGTGGTATGACTGCATGGACCGCGCCATAGAGTGGAGTGACGGCCGCGTGGTACGCATGGAGGTTGCCGTAGACGTTACCGACTCCATGACAGCCCGCGAGGAACTCCTCAAGAGCCAGCAGAATTGGCGAGTTGCTGCAGGAAAAGGAGCTGGTGCTTAACGAAGCGCATCACCGGATAAAAAACAGCATGGCCATGGTTCAGGGCATGCTCACTCTACAGGCCGACAGTAGCAAAGAGCCTGGGGCGACATCGCTGCTTGCCGAGCAGCACGGCGGTACTTTGGAGTACGCTGTCGACGGGGGTGCGTGTTACCACCCGACTGACCCTCTTTTAAGGCCAACTGTTCCGCTTTGAAGGCCAGAGCAGCTCACTCAATTCTCAGGATGCGCAGCACCTCGTTAAGCTTACTCATATGCGTGCGGATGCGTGTCGACTGAGACTTGCTTAAGCCGGTGACCGAGGCTCGCCGCTGAATGTGCTCCAGCAAGCGGGTTAGGTCGTCCACTGCCGACTTCACCCTCAGGTCGTTGTCCATGTTGAGTCGAAACACAGTTGGAATCTCTTCAATCATGCGGTCAGTCCGTTGTGCTTCCCATTCCGGGCGTTGTTGGCCGTTCTTTTCCGTGGGCGCCTGCTCCGTAGGCGCCTGCGGCTGCATGAGGACATCCACGGATTTTTGCAGCCGCGACAAGAGCCGAGCCGTGTTCTGGAGGTGCTCATCGGTCATGTTCAGTTGCTCGCGGTAGTAGATATAGGTCAAGCTCAGGCGAATTGTGTGCGGCGAATAGCCGCGCTTGAGGATTTGTGAGGGATACATGACATTTCCGCGCGACTTGGACATTTTTTTCCCCTCAACAATGAGGTGCTCCCCGTGTGCCCAGTACGGACAAAACTCGGTGCCAAAGGCACCTTCCATGACAGCACGGTTGTAATCGTGGTGTCGGTAGAGATTGTCAATACCGCCGCAGTGAATATCAATTTCAGATCCTAAGCTACTAAGGATTATCGCTGGATCTTGCACATTCCAGGCTGGTCGTCCTCGTCCTAAATCGGTATCCCAGGAGAAGCCGTCGTCAGGCAGGTTTCCATGCCAGAGTACGAAATCGCCACGATTCCAGCGCCGTCCGTCGTAGGTGTCTTTTGCAAAGCGCACTCGCTTCGTGGGCCAGTTACTCATGTCCAGGCCAAAAACTTCGCCAAAGCCGGGATAACTAAGTGGATCGTAGTAGATATTTCCGTCGGTGTGGCGGTAGGCATGGCCTCGGTCGAGCAAGCGCTGCACTAAGCTTACGGCTTCAGAGACGACCTCGGTAGCACGGGGAATCCCGGGCTTTGGTAAGCTCAGCTCTAAGAGCTTGGAGCTCTCAAAGAAAGAGTCTATGACAGGTTGCGTGAGTTCGGAAAGGGTGTGGCCAGTTGACTTGGATTCCGCGACGGCCTTGTCTTCAATATCGGTGAAGTTCATGCCCCGCTCGACATCAAAGCCCTGGTACTCAAGATACCGCTGAAGAATGTCTTCAAAGAGAAATGTGCGGTAGTTGCCTATATGCTGCTCGCGGTAAACCGATGGGCCGCAAGTAAAAAGCTTGACTGTGCCTTCCCTGCGCGGCACAAACAGCTCCTTGCGGCGATTCAAGGTGTTGTAAATGTATAAAGTGCTCGGTTTTGCCATATGGTTTAGTTCTCCCGTGCAGAGTATCGTAAATTTACAGGCTCACGGCAACTTGCGTCATGTCCAGTCCCAATGCAGCGGATTGCAAATGGCTTGCAATGCACGAGTTGCTGAATGCGCTGCTGTACATCGACTAACGGCGCGGTCTGTCAAATTGGGTGGAGTTTTCCTCAACAGCTTGTGCTAAGCGTAGTTCTACGAGTTTCCGCTCAGTGATATCCTGAGTGACACCAAATACCCAGTGTTCAACGCCCTCTTTTTGAGTAGTGTCGCTTTTAATCCAGCGCACCTCTCCATTCGGCAGAATTATGCGAAACTCATAATGCTCATAGGGTGATCCTTGCTGAATACGCCGGTACACACGTCTTGCCCCCTCAACATCATCCGGATGTGTTATGGTCAACAGCGCCTCGCTGCTGAGGGCAGGCTGATCCTCCGGTATACCAAAGACCTTGTAGTGTCCACTTGACCAGTAGGCTCGATCGGTAACGACGTTACGTTCCCAGTAGCCAATCTTAGCAAGATTCTCGGCCTGAGCCAGCCGAATAGAGCTTTGCCGGAGCTTCTCCAATATCTCGTTGTGCTCGGCGAGAATAAAAACTATGGTTAAGATCAGGCTGGTACCCGCGTTCACAACCATTGATATGCTGGCAAACTGTTGTCCGGTCAGCATAAGACTCGCCTGCAGCAATCCTATAAAGACAACAAGACCCAGACCGTAGGCGGCTCGCCCTAAGTGCTTGCGTGCTGCGACTCGTTCAAACCAAAGAACGCAAGCGCCCAAAAAAAACGAGAAACCTTGAAGAGCTATAAAGTACACCACAATCTCGGTGGTATTTGTTAGCAAGAAGCCTGGTACAGCGAGCAGTACCATCAGTACAATTATTAAGCGCACCGCTCTAAGAATAGCAAAATGAATGTAACAGGATGCGGCAAGCATGAGTAAGGTCGTGCCGATGTAGCCAGCGCCAGCCGCAAAGACAAGTTGTACTTCCACCGGTAGGGGCAGCATAGGACGTGCAATTCCCAGCAGGAACACCGAGGAAAGCGCGTAAAACACCCATCCGGAGAGAATTAACAGATAGAGCGGTCTGCGCGTTCGTATATAAAATTGTGCAAATATAACTGCCGCAACTACCCGAATCGCTAAAAGACTGGGTATGCCGACCAAGTACGCCTCATTGAGCATGTTCATTCCTCAGGGCTAACTAATCTGAAAAACAAGGATACCGCCTTCATTCTTTTATTTTTTTAGCCTCTACAAGATGACCGAATACCACCAGTAAAGGCAAGGGGAAAAAACTGCACGAGCGGCACTCGTAAGGTCGAGTGCTGCTATTGCTTGGACGCAATTTGCAAATATCGATACAATACTGGGCATGAGCACAAGCGACTTACATCATTTGCAACTACGTAATTTGGGCATGGGCGACTATCCGGATGTCAAAGGTCTTATGGATCGCGTATACCACGATTTAGACGGTGCATGGCCTAAGAAGCTCATTGCTACACTTATACGACGGTTTCCGGAAGCCCAGTTCTGCATTGAAGACAAGGGTAAGGTTATTGCTATGGCATTGACTGTGCGCGTTGACTACCGCAAGTTCTCTACTGCGCACACCTACAACGAACTGCTTGAGGGTAACGACTCGGTCGTACATCACCCTGACGGAGACGCAATGTATGGGATCGATGTAGTAGTCGACCCTGACTATAGAGGATATCGACTCGGGCGCCGCCTCTATGACGCACGCAAGGAACTATGCCGCGAACATAACTATCGCGCCATCATTGCCGGTGGGCGAATGCCCGAGTACCACAAGTACGCAGAGGAGCTGAGTCCGCAGCAGTACATTGAAAAGGTAAAACGCCAAGAGCTCTACGACCCGGTCCTAAGCTTCCAGTTGAGTAACGACTTCCAGGTTAAGCGGGTACTTGAGGACTACATCCCCGAGGACCGCAAATCACACGGCAACGCAACCCTACTTGAGTGGAACAACATATATTATCAGCGAGTGCAGCCTTCGGTTATAGAGACCCCGCGCAGTACTGTGCGAATTGGTATGGTGCAGTGGCAAATGCGGCGGGTTGCTTCGGTGGAGCAGTTTCTTGAACAGGTTGAGTTCTTTGTTGATGCGATTTCGGACTATCAAAGTGATTTCTGCGTGTTTCCTGAGTTCTTCAACGCCGCACTTATGGGTCTTGGTGACCAAGAAACCAGCGTTGCTGCAATACGCTCACTTGCTGAATTCACCGCGACCATTTGTGAGGCACTAACCCATATGGCGGTCACATACAACGTGAATATCGTTGGTGGAAGCATGCCTGTGTGGGAAGACGAGGAGATGTACAACGTTGCATATCTGTTTAAACGTGACGGACGTGTCGACAAACAGTACAAGCTGCACGTAACTCCCCAGGAGCGGCGCAGCTGGAATATGAAAGGTGGCACAGGGCTGAAGGTGTTTGATACCGATGCTGGCAAAGTAGGGATTCTCACGTGTTACGATGTCGAGTTTCCCGAACTTGGTCGTATCATGGGTGACTGGGGTATGCAAATTCTTTTTGTTCCCTTCTGGACAGATACTAAGAACGGCTACTTGAGGGTGCGCCGTACATCACAGGCACGCGCAATTGAGAACGAGTGCTATGTGGCCATTACCGGCAGCGTCGGGAACCTACCAAGAGTCGACAATTCCGAGATACAGTATTCTCAATCGGCGGTGTTTTCACCGTCTGACTTTGCTTTTCCCCATGATGCGGTCATGGCCGAGAGTACGCCAAACACCGAAATGACCCTGGTCGTGGATCTGGACCTGAATAAGCTCAAGGAGTTGCGCGCCGAAGGTTCGGTGAATAATTACAAGGACCGGCGCTTGGATCTGTATCAAGTAGAATGGCTTGGTGACCGGTAATGCAGGTAAAACGCCAGAGATGTGACAAGCAAACTTGGCATCAGCCGTAAGCTAAAGGGCAGGCTACTTATAAGCATGAAATAGTTGTGGAGCGCGTGAAGCGTGACTGCAAGAGCCACCGCGAGTAAGGCTATGAGCGCCCCTAAAAATGATGTCTTTGTCTGCGTTTGTACCGGCTTGAGTTTACGCAGGGTAAGCACCGCGGCCACCAAGACAACCGAGCAGCCAGCATGAAGCGCTGGCACTACCAATGCACGAGTCCAGAGAAGGGAGGCAGGAACGGTGACGTACACTGCGTTCTCGATAACCGCAAAGACAAGTGCGGTAGCGGCTGCAGTTCGTATGATTGGCCGAGTTGGACCGGCTTCAGGCCGAAAGACCAGAAAGAACGCTGCAAGCTTAGCTGCTTCTTCAGAAAAAGCTGCTACAAAGGCGTGAGTGGCTGCGAACTCTGCAGGAAAACCTGTCGGGAGTGCACGGCGACGTATTTCCAACAGGGCCAACGCTAGAATAATACCTATGAGTCCGGCCATGGCGGCATGCACCAGGCTACTTAGCAGACTTCGGCGTGACTGGGACCTCAGCAAAAGAGGCAGCAGTGCCACCGGAAGCAGAAGAACGACCAAACGTAGCAGCGTTTCCGGCATGGCCTTGTCCTTTACTGGTTGCGGACTCCGTGCTTTCCGCGAAGCTCGCGCAGACCGTTTATTACCTTCCGGTTGTCCGCCGCTCGCCCAATTGTAACTCGAATGTGTTCGTGAAGGCCAAAACTGGCAAGGCTGCGTACCGAGACACCATGCTTTTCAAGTATGCGCACCGCATCGGCTGCCGGACAACCTACGTTAATGCATAAGAAGTTCGACTGTGTGGGATAGTACTCCATTCCGATATCGCGTAGACGAAACGGAGCATCTTGGAGCGCGGCGGCGGCAGCCGCCTGAGCGGCAAGGCCTACGTTAAACGGTTGTTTGACGCAGAGCAGGTTGTGAATGAGTTCGGGCTGACCCATACCATAGCCAACCCGTAAACCGGCTAAACCGTAAATCTTACTAAAGGTGCGGAGTACAATGACATTGGGGTACGTCGCTAAGATTTCTTTAAACCGCGGGAAATCCGGCGAGTAGGCATACTCGGCGTAGGCTTCGTCCAGTACAACGAGTGTGTCACCGGGCAGTTGTGCAATGAAAGCCGCAATATCGTCATGAGTCCTAAAGGTTCCGGTTGGATTATTAGGGTTGCAGAGAAAAACAACTTTCGGATGTGCCCCGTTGGTGAATGCACCAATCATGTTTTCCAGGTCATACTGACCGTTAACGACAGGATATTCCTGCACGACGCCATCATAGAGTGTAGTTGCAAAGCGATACTGCGAGAAGGTCTCAGCCGCGGTGACTACCGTCTCACCGGGATTGATATAAGCGGCTGCGATCAAGGTCATAATTTCGTCAGACCCGTTTCCCACAATGATCTGCTCGGGAGACATTCCGTGGTACTCGGCTATCGCTAAGCGCAAAGCCCCAGCTGCCCCGTCAGGGTAGCGGTGCAGCAACTCGGCGTTGGCGTGGTATGCAGCTTGAGCGGCGGTGGACGGTCCTAAGGGGTTCTCGTTGGATGAGAGTTTCACTGTATTTGGTGCTTGTTCCCCCGGGTGATACGGATTAAGACGGTCGAGCATGGACCGGGCGGGGATGGCCGTAACCTTAGCCACTACGTTTATCCTTTTCATCGGCTTCCTGCGTGCTGTTGGATTCTGCTTTGTCTGCTGTCGCCGCGGCGGCAGCCGAATCTCCGGCGGCGGCCTTGCGGGCTGCGGCGGCATCTCTGGCAGCAACCACCTCCGGTGGTGGATTCTTCCTAAGATACTCATGGTCTTGTGATATATCTACAAGGAGATCCTTTAGTTTCATCTCTATCGATGTCGGAGTGGTTTTTGCAAAAATGAGCTGCCGCGGATTTGCAACAGCGGAGCGTACGGCGCGCATGACGAGGTCGAGCTCTTCGTTCGTAAAACCATTAAGGAGGACAACCCGGTTTTGTAACTCAGGTGCCTCGCGCTGTTCTGGTTTTTGGTTTCCCATTATAGCATTCCTCCCGCAGCGCTTGTGACCCAGCCATTGGGTTGTAGTTTTCAGTGTTCCTGCCTGCACAGAGTAATCGTAACTCGTCCAAGATGCAATACATCCATGACTCATTGCCTTTGATACACAGGTTTATACACCACTATCCGTACTCACGTGACGTTGTCGGAAACCTATATGCTCAGTATATTTGAGAGGTCAGCGCGCGAGTTCAACATCTCAACAAGGAGATTATCTCTATGGACTATGAACGTCTAACGGTTCGGGCCGCCGAGGCCCTGCAACAAGCCACGGCAATTGCTCATCGTCATGATCACGGTATGCTTGAGGTTGAGCACGTGCTCTTGGCCCTCCTCGAGCAGCAGGACGGCGTGTTGCCTCCGCTTCTCAAAAGGCTTGGCGTGGCCGATGGACAGTTCCGCGAGGTACTTGAGCGCAGACTAGAACAGTACCCCCGCGTATACGGCGAATCGGCGCAGATGCAGCTCTCCAGTAAAACAGGTCGCATGCTTGCAAAATCCGAGTCCGAGGCACACTTGCTGCACGATCAGTATGTCTCAGGCGAACACATGCTCCTTGCCCTCCTTAAAGATGGCGGCGATATCGCTAAGGACCTGCAGGCAGTTGGTGTAACCCGTGATGGTCTTATGACAGCCCTTAAAGCGTTGCGGGGCAATAAACGGGTAGACAGCCAAGATCCGGAAGCCGGGTACGAGGTGCTCGACAAATATTGCCGCAACCTAACCGGCTTAGCACGCAACGAAAAGCTTGACCCGGTTATTGGACGCGACGACGAAATACGGCGGGTCATGCAGGTGCTTTCACGGCGCACCAAGAACAACCCGGTGCTTATTGGTGACCCAGGCGTTGGAAAAACCGCAATTGTAGAAGGACTTGCACGTCGCATTGTTTCGGGCGACGTGCCGGAGAGCATTAAAGAAAAGGAAGTGCTTGCGCTTGATATAGGTGCATTAGTCGCGGGTACCAAGTTTCGCGGTGAGTTTGAGGAACGGCTGAAGGCGGTCATCAAGGAAATAACCGATGCCGATGGCAGAATCATTCTGTTCATAGATGAGCTGCACACCATTATGGGAGCAGGCGCAGCCGAGGGTGCTGTAGATGCCTCAAACCTCTTAAAGCCAGCACTTGCTCGTGGTGAGCTGCGTACCATAGGTGCCACTACCTTAGACGAGTATCGCAAACATATAGAGAAAGACGCGGCCTTTGAGCGACGTTTTCAAACGGTGTATACCGGTGAGCCCTCGGTTGAGAATACGGTTGCTATTCTACGCGGACTGAAAGAACGTTACGAGGTCCACCACGGAGTTCGCATTCGTGACGAGGCCATTATCGCGGCCGCTACGCTCTCGGACCGCTACATCACTGCACGGTTTCTGCCGGACAAAGCCATTGATTTAATAGATGAGGCTGCGAGCCGGCTCAAAATGGAGATTGAAAGTCAGCCAATTGAACTTGACCAGCTTGAGCGTCGCATGCTGCAACTAAACATAGAAAAACAGGCACTTAGTAAAGAAAGCGATACCGCGTCACGTGAACGACTTGCAACACTTGATCGTGAGCTTGATGAGGTAAAACAGCGGCACGACGCTATGAAGCTGCAGTGGCAGAACGAGAAGCATTCTATTGATGAAGTTCGCGAGCTTAAACAGCAGCTTGAGAACTATAAACTTGAGGAAAACCGCTACGAGCGTGATGGTGACCTATCGAGGGCTGCCGAGATTAAGCATGGCCTCATTCCGCAGACCGAACGGAAGCTGGCGGAGAAGACCGAAGAAATTGAACAGCTGGCAGGTGAGTCGCGTCTGCTGCGTGAGGAAGTATCTGAGGAAGATATAGCGCTGGTTGTGTCGACCTGGACCGGTATTCCGGTAGCAAAAATGTTGCAGTCCGACATGCAAAAATTGTTAAGCTTGGAAGAGACGCTTGGACGGCGAGTCATTGGGCAGACAGAGGCGGTTACCGCAGTCGCGGATGCGATACGTCGGAACAAGAGCGGAATCTCGGACATCAACCGGCCCACCGGGGTCTTTCTCTTTATTGGACCAACCGGTGTCGGAAAAACCGAGTTGGCAAAGACCTTGGCCGAGTTTCTCTTTAACGACGACAAAGCCCTCACCCGCATAGACATGAGTGAGTACATGGAAAAGCATGCGGTGTCGCGGCTTATTGGTGCGCCTCCGGGTTACGTAGGGTATGAGCAAGGTGGTCAGCTAACCGAGGTAGTCCGGCGTCGTCCATACTCAGTTATACTCTTTGACGAAATTGAGAAAGCTCATCCTGATGTGTTTAATGTTTTGCTCCAACTGCTTGACGAGGGGCGCCTCACTGATGGTCAAGGGCGGGTGGTTGATTTCCGTAACACCATAATTATCCTCACCAGCAATCTTGGTAGCGACCTTATTCTGCAGACCCAAGACTTGGATGGTATACGCCCACAGATTCAAGAGTTGTTGCACCGTACCTTTAAGCCGGAGTTCCTCAATAGGCTGGATGAAGTGATAACCTTTCACCGTCTTGATCAGGAGCAGATTCTTAAAATAGTTGATCTGGAACTTGAGCGCGTGCGCCGCCGACTGGCGGAAAAGCGGCTGCAAATTGAGCTGAGCAATGACGCAAAGCGCTATCTCTCGGAGATCGGGTTTGATCCGGCCTTTGGCGCTCGGCCACTCAAGCGCGCCGTGCAGCACCATTTGCAGAATCCCTTGGCCAAGTCCTTGCTGGCTGGCGAGTTTAGTGAAGGTGCGGTTATTCGGGTTGAACGTGGTCCGGATGGCTTGCTTTTCAGCAAAGCATAGCGGGCGGTCTCGCTGGCCAAGATATCGGGGCGCTCGGGGCTACCTCGGCGGGGCTTGAGTGCGTTCCGGCTATGCGGCATACTCCCATGGACACAAGGAGTACAACGTGGCAAAACTTTGGGACAAAAACTATGACCTCGATGCCCTCATTGAGAGGTTCACGGTCGGCACTGACTATATTCTTGACCTTAAACTATTGCCAGCGGACTGCGTTGCAAGTGCTGCCCATGCCACAATGCTTGCCTCGGCTGGCATTATCAGCGCTAAGGATAAAGAGCTGTTGCTTGCTGAGCTTGGTGCTTTGCTCAAGGATTTTGATGCTGGCGAGTTTGTCATCCTTCCCGAGCACGAGGACGGCCATACTGCACTTGAGGAGCGTCTTATTGCGCGGCTTGGTGATGTAGGAAAAAAAATTCACACCGGCAGGTCGCGCAATGACCAAGTGCTCACCGCTCAAAGGCTGTACTCGCGCGGGCTTCTGTGTGCGGTTGCTGAAGCCGTTTGCAGCCTTGTAGAGGTGCTGCTGGAGTACGGGCGCACACATGCACTTACGCCTATGCCGGGACGCACGCATATGCAGCCCGCAATGCCGAGTAGTGTAGGGCTCTGGGCGATGGCGTTTGCGGAGCAGTTGCTTGACACCTGTGAGCTGCTTGATACCGCGTATAGACTCAACGATCAGTCGCCGCTTGGAGCGGCAGCGAGTTACGGCGTGCCCCTTCCCTTAGATCGCGAACTGACCGCTCGCTTGCTTGGATTCTCTAAGGTGCAAACCAACGTACTCTATGCCAACAACTCGCGGGGCGTTATGGAGTCTATTGTGCTTGACAGTTTTGAGCAGTTAGGGCTTTGCCTCGGAAAGCTGGCCTCCGACTGCATTACCTTTTCGTTGCCGGAGTTTGGATATTTCTCTATACCTGACCGCCTCTGCTCGGGGTCCAGCATTATGCCGCAGAAGAAAAATCCGGACGGGCTCGAGCTGGTGCGGGCGAAGACCGCCGCGCTCTCCGGCCAAGCCCAAAGTGTGAAAAATGTCATTCGTAACTTGCCGTCCGGATACAACCGCGACTTCCAGGAAACGAAAGCACCGCTTATTCACGGTGGACGTACTATTCTTGACTGTTTATCTGTGACTCAACTGACTATGGAAGAACTTAAAATAAACAAAGACGCCTTGGTAGCTGGCTTCGGACCCGACATATACGCCACCGACAAAGCAATAGAACTTGTGCAGGGTGGAATGAGTTTTCGCGACGCGTATCGAAAGGTTGCTGCTGAAATTGATCAGATGGAAGACCGTAGCCCCGCCGAGTCGCTGTTATCACGTCGGCATCTTGGTACACCTAACAATCTTGATGTTGACGGTTCGGCCGTCCGCTTGTCTGCTTACCGGAGCACCATTGCCGCTCGAGTTGCAGTGTTACATTCACTTGGCCCTAATTTATTGGGCCATGAGGTTGCGATATTTCGCTCTTAGTCGTCGGACGGTGCGACGCGCCGCATTGCCGAGTACGCGATCATAGCCAGAACGGTGAGAATATATGGCAAGCCGAGCAAGATAGTACCAGGAATCTGAAGCACACCCTGGGCTGCAACCGATACACCCTCGGCTAAGGCAAAACATAAGGCTGCAATTAATACGCCAAATGGGCGCTTATATCCAAGATAAATAGTGACCAGCGCTATCCAGCCTCGACCAGCGCTTACATTAGGTAAGTAGACGCCCAGGCGCAGCGCCAGTAGACTTCCTGCCAGTCCTGCTCCCATTCCTGAAATAAGGAGGGCCGCTCGCCGGTAGCGATCTGGGTTAAGGCCTACCGCCCGAAGTGTTTCAGGGTTCTTACCGGTGCTGCGAAGCCGCAGCCCAAACGGCGTGCGCTGCAACACCAAACCCGCAAGCAGCACCGCAGGTACTGTCAAGTAGACCCCAAAACTGTGCCCCAAAAATATCTGGTCAAGGAGCGGAAACCCGGTTTCTATCCCCACGAAGAAGCCGGGCATGCGGGGAACTCTGGGGAGTCGAAGCACTCCTTTGGTGCCGTACATCGCACTAGACAGAAAAGGAATAGAGCCGGCCGCAAGCAAGTTTATGGCGAGCCCTACAATGAAAATGTTTGCCCGCATGCGGATACCGACAAAATAGAATAGATACGCAAGCACAGTTCCGGCAATCAGGCCCCCAAGCATTCCTGCTGCAATACTGCCCGTTAACGAGGCGCTAACAATTGCGGCAAAGGCACCTGCAAGCATCATCCCCTCAAGCGCGATGTTTAAGACTCCCGCAAGTTCCGCAAAAAGCCCACCCAGACCGGCAAGGAGCAAAGGAGCCATAACTTCAATTGCGTAGTAAATCATGTTTGCCTCTTTCGCGAGAAAGGGCGGACGCGCCCGCTCATTCGAGCAGCTATGTCGCTATGTGGCAGCACCGTAGCGGTGACAAAAAGAAAAATAACTGCACGGATAATGGTGCCAAGCTCAAAAGTAAAGTCGGTGTGCAGCATAGCTATGTGCGCGCCCGACTCGAGATACGCAAAGGCAGCTGCAGCTGGAATCACACCAAGGGGATGTCGTTTGGCAATAAGGGCAACTGCAATTCCGTTCCAACCAAGTCCGGCAGTAAAACCTACAAGTGTTGCGTAGTGAGTTCCAAAGACAAATAGGCCGCCAGCTAAGCCGTGTAGGGCACCGGAAACGACCATAGGAACAATAATGTAGACTCCTGTGTGTATACCTCCGTACCGGGCGAACTGCCGGTTCAGCCCGCTGAGTCGCCATTCATACCCACGGACGGTGCGAAAGAGCGCGATATACGCCACCACCAGCAAGAGCAATGCAATGATCAGGGTAGGGTTAAGCTGCGAGGGTGCAAGGAGGCGGGGCAGTCTAAAGGCCTCCGGTACGCGTTCGGTGGTCAAGAGGTTGCTGGCCTGGTCCTTTAAAGGCCCCACAATTAAGTAGTCGACAATAGGTATGCATGCCGAGGCAATGAGAAAAGACGTTATAAGCTCATCGGTGTCCCACAGATACCGAAACACACCTGACAGCCCCGCAATGACGGCACCGGTGAGTATTCCTACCGACAGCGCAATTGGCAGGCCCAGCATCACCGGCAAGGAAGCCAATGCCAGCCCTGTCATGGTTGCTGTGAGTGCGGAAACATAGAGCTGGCCTTCACCTCCCAAGTTAAAAACTCCAGCGCGAAAAGCAATTGCCATCCCAAGTCCCGTAATAGCTAACGTGGAAAAAATATTCAGCATATTGCCGAGATAATATCTATTGGAAAAAGGCCCAAGGAAGAAGGCTCGTAGGGCTGCTTGCGGCGTGCTGCTTACAAAGGTCAACAGCAGTACGGTAAGCGCGAGTGCCCCACCTATTGCAGCAATTGTCACCAGGACGCGACTTTCGGGTTGAGAGCGGCTCATTGCCCGTACCCCTTGGCGCTGTCCTTGCTCTCAATCTCTCCCGGCGCTTGTGGCACACCCGCCTCACCCGGCGCACCCGACTGTGAGTGTTCCGGTTCTATTCCCAGCATCAGCTCACCAATAGTGTCTCGTACACGCTCATCTCCATGGAGTGTGCGGGCAAAGTTGCCCTTGTACATAACTACAATGCGGTCGCACAAACTGAGGATCTCGTCGATATCGGATGATATGAGAATTATTCCTACGCCGGTTTCGGATAACCGGAGAATTTCATCATGTATGCGCTCGGAACTGCGGAAATCAAGCCCCCAGCTGGGCTCGGAAAACACCACTACCGGACTATGCTGTGAGAGCTCGCGTGAGAGGATAACCTTTTGCATGTTGCCACCGGAGAGCGTGTGCATGGGATTTCCAAGTACTGCGGTAATTCCAAATTTCTGCTGTAACGCCGAAGAGAAGTGTGCACTCGCGCGTCGATTAAGGAGCCCAGCACGGCCAAATCGCTTGCGGTCAAGGAGTATCATGTTGTCTTCAACACTGGACGACAAACTGGCTCCACGCATGAGCCGATCGGTAGGAATGTACGCAAGTCCGAGCTTGCGGAAAGCCCGTGGCGTGTAGCGGGAGGGCCTGCTTCCTTGTATCCGCACCTCGCCGGAGTTTGGTTCGGTAGATCCGGAGAGAATATCCTCTATGTACTCTAAGCCGTTTTCACGGATCCCTGTTACACCCAAAATTTCGCCGGGATACAGCTTCAAGTTCAGTCGTTCTAAAAGTGTGCGGCCGCGGCGCACCAGGCTTACCTCACGCAGTTCGAAAACCGGATCCGCCCGACTTTCCGGTATTTGAAAATTGGGTGGCGATGTTTGCGCCGTAGCGGTTTCCAGGTCTTGTTTCTCTACAGGTGAACGCCGACCTGCTGTGCCGGAATCAATTCGTAAGACCCCGAATCTTCTGTCTGAGCTGCTGTGCTGGTAGTCCTCACCAATCATGAGTGACGAGAGTTCATTTGGAGTTGTGTCGGCAGTTAGTAAACTCCCCACAACTCTACCATGACGCATCACGGTAATGCGGTCAGAGACCTCCATCACCTCGCGTAGTTTGTGAGTAATAAGTACCACTGCTCGGCCGTCGTCGCGCAGGCTACGCATCATTTCAAACACGAGGGCGGTTTCATGATCGCTGCAAGGAGCGGTAGGTTCATCAAGAATGAGGGTATCCGGGTTATGCAGCAATGCACCAAGTATAGCCGCAAGTTGAGCTTGTGCTGCCGAGAGACCCTCGGCGCGCATACGTGGTTCAACCGGGAATGCATACCGTCCTGCAAGTGCGGAGAAATCTCTTACCGCGGCTTCTTGGTTAAGCAGGCCCCAGCGTGTGCGGGGCTCAATCCCTAAAAAGAGATTCTCCCAGACTTGGTGGTGCGGAATGAATTGCGGGTGTTGTTGTACCAACCGACATACGTCTGTAGCCCGGGACCGCACCTCGCCGTCGTACGAAGAAAGCAGACCAGCCGCAATTTTCATCAAGGTAGACTTACCGGCTCCATTCTCACCGATGAGAGCGTGAATTTCGCCAGAACGCAGCTCTAAAGACACATCCCTTACCGCAAGTACATCATTTTCCGGATAGCGCTTGGTTATGTGTCTAAGATCCATAGGTACTTAGTTGGCGCCTGGAATATCGAACTCCATAGGTTCATCCATGAGGCGCTGCATAAGCTGCTCATGCTGTGCACGAATGGTTTCGGGCACGTACTCGGTATAGTTAGGGTCCTCACTGTCGAAGGTCACATAGCCGTCGGCAACGCCTAACACCTCGCCAACACCAAACTCAAGTGATCCGTTAATGGCTGCACGTGTACGTTCATATGCTGCTTGATCAAGCTTGACCAACGAACTCCCAATTACTATGCCGGGGCCGTGGTGAAAACCGGATGAGTCGAACCATAACACATATGCGTCACGATCACGGGCGGTGGCAATGACCCCTTGGTTTCCACCTCCGGCAATACTGAGAATCACGTCCACTCCACGATCAAGCATACTGTTGGCCAGATCGGCCGCCCGTCCAGCATCGAACCAATTTCCAAGCACACGGAAATCCAGCTCAATCTCGGGGTCAACGACTTGAGCCCCTTCCAGGAATGCAGGGCGAATGACCTGGTTCATCATGGGGTATTCCTGGCCCGCAAGCAAGCCTATCCGGCGTGCCTCGCGGCTGGCTGGCATTCCGCCTGTAGTAACGAGGCCAGCGAAGTAGCCGTTTAAATAAGCTTGCTCACGCTGGTTGAACATAACCGTTCTCATACGTGGGTTTCCCTCCCAGTATCCGTCAAGTACCAAAAACCGCTGGTCTGGGAAACTCTGGGAGACTTCATTGGCAATTTCCGGCAGGGATGGGTTTGAACTAACAATGAGGTCATAACTCTCGGTTGCGGCTAATGAGGTAATGCTACCGGACCACTCCGCCTGGTTAAACCCGCCCTCAACGACGCGCACTTCCGCGTTCTCAGATTCATCAACGGCCCGACGGACACCTTCCACCAACATCTCGTAGGTCGGGCTGCCTTCAACAACACCGGGGACAAAAACCGCAATGGAGTAGGGCCGTCCAGCCTCTTCCTCCTCGACCGGGGCGCAGC
This sequence comes from Spirochaeta sp., assembly GCA_020201015.1. Classification (GTDB taxonomy): domain Bacteria; phylum Spirochaetota; class Spirochaetia; order DSM-27196; family SLAA01; genus SLAA01. The sequence goes on from JAIVHN010000011.1 coordinate 21,532, forward strand.
CTAGAAAAAGCACCGCTGGCACGACAAAGAGCGCAGCGCAAAGCAGAGATATTGCTAGGTGAGATACTCGCTGAGTTAACATTCGGGCCTCCTTAATGATCTACTGCAGTGTACATGATAAGAGCAAAGGCTTTCAAACCTCTTTTCCACGATATTGACCGCAAGCAGTTGCTGTGGTATGAAAACTGCATGCGTAGAGTAGGGATGATAATGCGTTGCCGGTTACATCGTGAGTGAACCTAGAATTCTCGGAATCGATATTGGAACGTCGGCGATCAAAGCGGGCTCCATAACCCCAGACGGTAGCCTGGTGGCTTCGTCCGGAGAGCGAATCATTGGGTATCCCGCTCAGCTTCACAACTGGGATGCTCATGCTTGGTCACGAACACTTGCTCGACTTTTATCGCGTTTGCCTGAGCGGGATCAAATCACGGCCATAGTAGTAAGCGGCAATGGCCCAACCGTGGTTGCATTAGATAAAAAAGGCCAACCTTTAGACCCCAGTCTCTTGTGGCTTGATCCACGCGAGGAACGGCTCCCTGATACACAGAGCTACTTCCTTCCAAAAGCTGCATGGCTTTATAAACATAATCAAGAGCTTCGTCGGCGTGTTAAATTATTCATAGGCTGCCCGGAGTATCTTAGCTTTCAACTGACCGGCGAGGCTGTTACGACTACACCTGGAGATGAGTTTAGCGAATACATCTGGACACCGAAAGAGATTCGGACATATGGCTTCAACCAAGCGCTCTTCCCGCCCTTGGTGCGGCCGGGTGAGTCGGTTGGAAAGGTTAAACCCAAAGCTGCCGTTGAGTTTGGTCTACCGGAAGGCATTCCGGTGTTTGCCGGTGGGTCGGACTTCCTCATGAGTCTCATCGGCACCGCGACTCTCGTGCCGGGTCGTACATGCGACCGAGCCGGAACCTCAGAAGGTATTAACTACTGCTCGGCCGAAGAGGTACATGATAGTAGGTTGCGTTGTTTGCCGCATGCCGTAGATGGATACTACAATATTGCGGGTATTCTCAGTTCTACCGGACGGCTTTTCGAATGGTTTCGTGAGATATCGGGTCAAAGCAATAGACGTTACGACACCATGCTGGAAGAAATTCGCTCTATTGCCCACTCGAGCTCGTTTCCTTGGTTTTTCCCGTCTATAAAGCATGGTGCAGCATGGGAATTCAGTCGAGGAATGTTCGTTGAGCTGGGAGCAGAACATGGGACGGCCGAAATGGGGAGGGCGGTTGTTGAGTCTATTGGGTTTGCGGTTCGTGAATCTATGGAAATACTCGAAGAGAACAACTGCCTTATCAATACGGTTTGTGGCTGCGGAGGCCAGGCCAAAAACTCTATCTGGACACAGATGAAAGCGGATATGTGCGGCAAGGTGATAGAGGTTCCGGTAATTCAAGATGCAGAACTTGCTGGCTGCGCTGCAGTCGGATTTGTCGGCCTTGGGCACTATCGATCCATGCAAGAGGCCGCTGAAAATATTGTAAAAATCAAAGCGAGATACGAGCCGGATAGTGCTGAGCATGATCGCTATACAGAGCGTTACGGCCGCTACCGTGAGGTGTACTCGCGTTTTCGAACTGCGGCCTCAGAGGTGCTGCCGGGTAGTTTCGGTAACGATTAAAGCATCTGCTGCAATATATTCGTTGTTTCAGTTACCGGTGCGCTGTATATTTCTCAGGTAGATGTGAGTGAACATGGTTTACTGGTGTACGATTTCCCCGAGGTGAGGGCACGTATAGATGCCAGTCGCACCAGTCGAGAGAACATAGACGGTGGAACCGACTCGGACCGTGAGGTTTAGCGAAGTCCAAACATAGCCGGGCAGCATTTGCATTCTACTCAGCAAGTATTAATTCATAGATTGAATGCACTTCCTCGGTAATATGCTGTATGTACGATGACAATGTTTCGCCGGTTCCAATTTGATCTGAAGCGCGCAGAGCCAGTGCATCGCGTTCTGCCCCCTCCGTCGGCAAGGTGTGCACCTGCCGGTCGTGCAGAACCTGCAGTAAATGTTCAATGCGCCTAAGAAAATCATAGTGGCGCGCTAAAGTGGCGGCTTGGTTTTGGGTTAATAGTCCCTTGCCAGCTAAAAGTTCAATAGCCTGAAGCGTGTTTCCATTGTGAAACGCGTCGTCCGATTCTAGCGCCCTCATTTGAAGAAATTGCACACAAAACTCAATGTCGCGTATACCGCCGATGCCTGACTTAATGTTCCACTCTTGCGGCGACAACTCCGAGATCGATGTCTCCCTCATGAAGCGGATATTTTCTGCCAGTTTTTCCGATAGTCCAGCCTTTGCCATGAGTGGACGGACCTCACGCAGAAACGCCCAGCCTAACTCACGTTCTCCTGCAACCGGGCGTAGCTTGAGCAATGCCTGGTGCTCCCAAAGTCCGGCCGAACTACGGTAATAACGCAGCAATGTTTCTTGGCGATATACGAGCGGGCCAGAGTTTCCGAAGGGCCGCAGTCGCAAGTCGACACGGTACAGATAACCGTCTGCTGTGAAGTCACTCAGATCAGCTCGCAGACGTTGCATAATCTTGGAAAAAAGGCGCTCTTCACGGTCACTGTGTTTCTCAGGATCTGTACCATCTGTACGGTACAGCCCAAGTAGATCGATGTCGGAACTGTAGTTCAGTTCACGGCCCCCGAGCTTGCCAAAAGCAAGGATAACGAAATCTTTACTGCGGCTCCGTTCTGCTGGCGGGCGTTCATGCCAAATCGCATCCAGTAAAAAATTGAGCAGCGTGTCGGCTAGATTCGACAAGTCACGACAAACGTCTGCAAGTTCGGCGTGCAGACAGATGTCACGAGTTCCAATTCGGAGTATTTCGCGCCGGCGAAAGATCCGGGTCAAGCGCAACCGTTCGGCGTGATCTGCCGCCGCTACTGTGAGCTGATCGATTTCTGCCTTTAGCTGCCTACGAGTTCGGGTTACCCCGACCAGGGTTGGGTCAGTTACGTAGTCAAAAAAGTCCGGATTCCGAATCAATGTGTCCGCCAAAAACTGGCTGCCTGCAAGAATAGAGACCAGAACCTCCAGCCTTTTTGGCTGCTGGAGCAGCCGCTTAAAGTGGTCTGTGGCCGAAGGCATTTGCGCAGCGAACCTCTCCCAGTTGTTGAGTGCCATGTCTGGGTCTGGACACTGCTGGAGCGTGTCCCACGCAAGAATTGAGAGCGTTGCAAATGCGTAGCGTTGCTCTCCCGTACCCGATAGTGCATCAAGGTTTGCAAGTGCTCGGCGCTCATCTTTAAAGTTTGCTTGGTAGCCACATCGTCCAGCCAAATGAGTATATTCCGGCGACTCAAGACTTGGCAGGAACAAATCTCGGGCGTTCCCACGCAACATCCGTAGACCGTTGATTACCGTACGAAGAAATCTATACGCGCCAATAAGATGTTCGGCCTCGGTTTTACCAATTGTACCTGTTTCACTGAGAATACGCAGTGCAGCGTGTATTCCAGGTTGACGAAGGTCCGGATTTGAACGGCCGTAACGGACCTGTAAGATCTGAACGCTGTACTCGAGGTCAACCAGACCGCCCGGGCTGAACTTTGCATTTAAGCGGCCCGGTTCGGATTTTTCCTGGATTTGGAGGTGTCTAAGTTCCGCCAAATCACCTAAATCAATGCTCTCACCCGCATACACGAGGTCGTCACGCAGGCGCAGCACTTGCTGTCCAAGGGCCTGATCTCCGCATAAATGCCGCATGCGTACGAGTGCAAGCTTTTCATAGCTATGAGCCTCGGTGCGGTAGTACGTTAAGAACTGTGCCAGACTCGCCGCGACAGGTCCAGCCTTTCCATGCGGACGAAGTCTCAGGTCGATCTGAAAAATACCTTCACGTTTGGCTTGAATACAAGACACTGCCTCGGTGAAAAACCTCTCAAAGAATTCGGTATTCTCAATTGGGTTCTCACCGTCAGTTCGCCCTCCATCGCTATAGATAAACAGCAGCTCAATGTCTGATGCGTAACCCAAGGCCTCGCCACCCATTTTCCCAAGACCAAAAACTGCGTATGGTACCTCAATACCCGCGACGGTTCGAGGAACACCGTACCGTTTCTGCAGTTCATGCCAGGCAAGTTCTAATGCCGTTTTCACTACCAGCTCAGCCAACGCGGTAAGGCGCGAACTCAAAAAGAAGAAGTCAAGATTTTTACGCAGTATGTGGTCAAGGTCTATCCAATAGTTTTCCTGGTCCTTGAATTGGTTAAGCGCCTGTACCTTTGATGTATAATCACCCGCCTCGTCCAGTTTAGCTTGTAGCTTCAGCGGCAACTGATCAGGTTCGGTGCTGTACATTCGTGTTTCCGAGTCGCCGGCCAGAAGGGGAATAAGGTTTTCGGATTGAAGCCGGATAAAGTCTTCCCAAAGGTAGTCGCTGGCTCCTAAAAGCCGGGCCAAATCCGCCAATACTTTGTCGTTCAATAACAAATGCTTAAAATCACCGCGTCTATGCGATTCAAGTACATCGGTAAGCAGAGTCTCAAAACGGAGAAGGGCGGTGTAGGGATCCGGTGCGCGATCAAGAAAAAAGGTGAACTGTTTGGTAAAAAGCGCCGAGAGCTTCAGGTGGTCAAGCAACTCGCGATCAAGTGGTTTTCCGTTTGCACGAGTAAGTAAGAAGCGATCCTCTATGCGTTGGTCGTGCGTGTGTATTTCAACGCGCTCAACCGAAACGTCATGCAGCACGAATGCGGTGCTTAATGCGTATAAAAAAAACGGTGTATCTTCGGAAAGGATTCGCAGCTGTGTGCCGCCCTCGGCGGAGTGCTGATCGGTAACCTCAATTGGATTTAGGGCGGCATGCTCCGGAACCGGTGTGCGGGCAATAGCCTCAGCAACCATTGCATTAACTCGTTTTTTTACTTCATCAAAGTTTGAACCCTGCGCTATCTGTTCGTACAGTTGGCTGAATTCATTGGTCAGTTTCTGTTCTAACTCACCCGGAGTAATGTTTTGCAGTCGCCCCCGGAAGGTGTCAAGAATAATTCGCCGTGTCTCTTGCGTGCCGTCGATAGCGAACTGGCCACCATAACTACGGCGACGGAGACGCCGACGCCTTTCTGGTGCTGTTTCAGTTGGTTGCGATGGAGTTGTAGGAATTGGCTCCCGCGAGGTATGAATTTCACCCGAACTGATATTCAGTCCGAACGCGCCAAGTAACCCGCATAGTAATGAAAACTCCCCAGGATAGTCGTAGGCAACGACCGTGACTTCACACAATGTGCTTCGTAGGTAAATGACCGATAGTAGTAGTCTGCGAACGCACCAAGATAGAGGCGCGCGTGCTCAGCGGACACGTTTGGCAGGTCGGTGGATAGTCGGCTTAGGTCGGGGTTTGTAAGTTCCACCACCGTATAATCGTTGTTATAAAAAAAAAGCACAAGGGCACCTCGGTGCCCTTGTGCCGTTTTCGTTTATAGAAAACAGTCGTGTTCGGAAGAATTACCCGATCGCGTCTGTTCCTTTCTCTCCACTCCGGATCCGAATTACATCATCGAGCGGCATAACGAAAATCTTTCCGTCGCCAATCTCGCCGGTACGAGCTCCGCGAATGATTGCGTCGATAGTGGTCTGCACGAAATCAGGGTTCACCGCAATCTCAAGGCGGGTCTTCTTGAGAAGATTCACCTCTATTTCGACACCGCGGTAAGACTCGCTATACCCTTTTTGCTGTCCACATCCCATTGAGTTGGTTACCGACATCTTAAAGATACCGGCTTTGTACAAACTTTCTTTCACTTCGTTCAGCTTATGCGGCTGAATGTAGGCAATAATCAATTTCATCGCTTTTCCTCCGCGGCTTACAAGTTGCTGAAGATCTGAAATCCACTGTAGGACTCCATCCCGTGCTCACTAATATCAAGACCCATCAGCTCCTCGGTCTCACTGACACGGAGCTTTTTAGCCGCCTTCAGTAGAGAGAAGAGTATAAAAGCCGTACCCAGGGTCCAAGCCATTACAGCTACCACACCAATTAACTGTACCACGAGCTGACCAGCTCCACCACCGAAGAAGAGCCCCACGATGCCCGGGTCATTGACGCCGTTTGCAAAGAGACCAACTGCTAAGGTTCCCCACACACCACATACGCCGTGCACAGAAACCGCACCAACCGGATCATCTACATGAAGAACCTTGTCAATGAACTCTACCGATGCAACTACCAGGATACCACCAAGGAAACCGACCAAGATAGACATTCCCGGTCCGATGACCCAGGTTCCAGCCGTGATACTGACGAGACCAGCAAGCGCACCATTAAGAGCCATACTTGTGTCAGGCTTGCCGAACCACTTCCAAGATGTGAACATGGCTCCAATTGCGCCTGCACTTGCAGCTAACGTGGTTGTTACAGCCACATGTGCTATATCAAGGTCTGTACCTGAGAGGGTGCTTCCGGCGTTAAAGCCATACCAACCAAACCACAGGATAAACACACCCAACGCTGCAAGCGGCATGTTATGGCCCGGAAGAGCTTTAACAGAAACTTTGCCATCCACTTTCGTGTACTTGCCGCGTCGCGGGCCAATAACTACAGCACCGGCAAATGCAGCCCAAGCGCCTACGGAATGAACTACGGTTGAACCGGCAAAGTCATGGAAGCCCATTCCACCAAGCCAACCTACTCCAGACCAGATCCAGTGTCCAGATATCGGATAAATGAACGCTGTAATTACCACGCTATACATGAGATAACCGACGAACTGGGTTCGTTCGGCCATAGAACCTGATACGATGGTTGCAGCGGTAGCCGCGAAAACTACCTGAAACATCCAGTCGCGATACAGAACAGAGTCTGCACCGGCCAGGAAGAAATCGCTGCTGCCGATAAAACCACCAACAGTTGCACCATACATGAACGCCCATCCGATTGCCCAGTAAGCGACTGCGCCTACCGAGAAGTCCATAAGGTTCTTCATGATGATGTTGCCTGCGTTCTTTGCGCGGGTGAGACCGATCTCAACCATTGCAAATCCTGCCTGCATGAAAAATACCAATGCCGCTGCAACGATCAGCCAAATCATGTCAAAGGCTTCGCTGTACAACGCAAGGGTCTCCTCGACCGCCATTTCCTGAGCAAAGGCGCTTCCGCCCCCTAACAACAGGCCAATAACGACCATAATCGGAACCACTGTCTTTTTCATGGTTCGTAATCCTCCTCGCAAAAATTTTCTCACTAAGGATTTGCAATTATAGTGCCAAGACGACCGCGTTGGTATAAAACAAATATAAAACGTTTATGTAGAATGATTTAGCGCAAGTGACAATTACGGCAATTGCTATAAAATTACTGACGCTTATGTAAAAATAGTGTTATTAACCTACGTATACGTTGTCAAATAACAGAAAAGTACAAAATTGTAGCATTAGTTGATCGGCATCAAGGCTTGCGCAAACGGCATTGGGACACCTGTAGGACACGTGCTTAAAGACTAAATGAGTTCAACTGCGCCCTTTGTACTGTCGCGGGTCTATGTCATGCTTTTGAATTCGAAGTCCCATAACACGTTCTGTAACGCCCAAGAGTCGCGCTGCTTTTGCCATGTTCCCCTTGGTGGACTTAAGCGCATCAAGGAGCAACTCACGCTCAATGTTGCTTAACGACTCATCAAGCGTGCCTCGCAGCCGTGTGTCGGTAGACTCAGCCGACTGCAGGGTTGGAGGTAAGTGATGAGAATGTATCACTTCATCTACCGAGAGCAGCACCGCTCGCTCCACGCAGTTTTCTAGTTCGCGTACATTGCCCGGCCAGTGATAGTTCATAAGCAACTCAATAGCCGGTGTAGAGATGCGCCGAATAGCTCTATGGTTTTGAGTGGCATATTTGTCGATGAAGTGGTCGGAAAGCAGCAAGATATCGCTCTTTCGGTCTCTTAATGGTGGTACGTGAATAGGGAATACGTTAAGGCGGTAGTAGAGATCCTCGCGAAAAATGTTGCTTTCCATGAGCTGTTCAAGATTTCTATTGGTTGCCGCTATAACGCGTACGTTTGTCCGCACGGTGTCATTTCCACCAACGCGTTCAAACTCACGCTCCTGCAGTACCCTAAGGAGCTTAATCTGCGTAGCTGATGAAAGGTCACCAATTTCATCGAGAAAAATCGTCCCACCGTTAGCAGACTCAAAGCGCCCTTTGCGGCTGGAAATAGCGCCGGTGAAAGCTCCTTTCTCATGGCCAAACAACTCGCTTTCGATAATCGTTTCGGGTAAGGCCGCGCAGTTTACTTTGATAAATGCTTTTGCTTCCCGCAGTGAATTGTAATGGATTGCTTGTGCTACTAACTCTTTACCCGTTCCGCTTTCGCCTCGGATAAGTACGGTGGCTTCACTTTTAGCGACTTGCGCAATCATGTCAAAGACGTTCTGCATTGCCTTGGATTTACCAATGATGTTAGTTGGCTGAAACTTGGCCCGTAGCTCTTCTTGCAGCCGCGTATTCTCGCGTAGCAGTTGCTCGCGCTCTTCCATTACGTCCTGTCGTATCTTCACAGCCTGAGCGATAAGCGATGCGGCTACCGAGAGTACGCGTACGTCGTCTCGCAGTGCCGAATCACCGTCAAACTCACGGTCAATGCTGAAAGCGCCAATGGTTTCATTACCAATTTTAATAGGAACACAAATAAAAGAAATATCTTGATATTGCTTGCTCTTTCGTGCACCCGTCCGGTTAAGAAACTCCGGATCATCGGATATTCGAGGAATGATAGCAGGCGTCCCGGTTTCAACTACTTTGCCGGTTACTCCCTCTCCAATTCGGTAACGTCCCTTTTGTCGTTGTGGCTCTGAAAGCCCATAGGCGGCCTCTATGGATATATCGCCGGTGCGCCTATTCAAGAGCGTGATTGTACCCCTGAGCATTCCCAACTGATCGGTCACGGCTTTAAGAACCGGTTGTAACACCTGCTTGATATCAAGGCTTTGATCAAGCAATTGGCTAATTTCAAAGAGGAGCGAGAGCTCTTCAAACTTGCCCCGGTATTCCACCTCATTTGGCTTATCAGCCATTCCCAACACTCCAGCGCTTCCTTGTCATCTGCTTAGTGTACACAGGAACGCCGTAAATGACAATGAGTCCTACAAAACTGTTGGGTTACAGGTGCACGCCTTCATCAATGTTGTCTTCGAGCACGCCTTCGTAGATAATCTTCTCTTC
>JAIVHN010000282.1 GCA_020201015.1 Spirochaeta sp.
GATCATTACTGAAAGTGGCGATGATCACACCGCCGATATTATGCCTTACGCTATCGACCAAAAAAAAAACAGATCTTAACAGATCTACTCTCCGAGCAGAACAGCGACCCGACGCACCCGCAGGCAGATGAACTGCGCCGATTTCTTCAGACAATACGAAAAATGAGCTTTGATTTACGCTCGCCGGTAGTTGCCTTCAGCGCAGCTGCAGATTTACTCCGTATGACCAAAGGCGCGCTGCTGTTGCGCAGCCATGACGGAGACAGTTTTGCGGTGTGGGCACATCGTGACCTTGATGAGACTACTCGCCACCGGCTCGAGTTCCCGCGTCACGCACTTCCAACACTCATGCGCGACTTAGGCTTGGAATCTTCGGCCGGTGAGTCACAGAGGATTGCTACTCTTACTCCGTATTTGTCAAATAGACAGTCTTCCATGATCAGGTCACCTCTCCTTCTTGCGTTGCCCGATTCGAACCCGCAGGCGCTATTGCTTATTCTTGACTCTCCGTATCTCACAGATGAACAAGCAACTGTCGGTATGCTTTTAGCCGCAGTAGGAGATCCTATTGTTGATGCAGTCAACAACACTGCAGTTCAACAACTGCGCACCGCTACTCACCAACCGGCGTTTAGTCGGAGCGAGTTTTCACAGCGCATTCTTAGCGATATTCAGCAAGCCGGTACCGGAGGCCGCGTAGTGGCCCTGAACGTTCAACCAATGCTCGATTATATGACAAAACACCATCCTGAGATCGACCGGTTTCGTTGTTTTCAGGATTTGCATACCCTGATAAAGCGCATTACCGGGACTGAGTTCTTAGTAGGACCACACGATCCGACACAACGCGTGTGGATCTATATCCCGGCAGAAGCCGGTGAAGATACAGCTCTCCTCGTAGCACACCTTTCCAAGGTTATACGGACAAAGTTCACAATCGAGATTGATGTCGAGGTCCTCACCTATCATGAGGTAGAGTTGCACTCGAACTTGCCGGAGACTCAGTCACAGCTCGACAACATTCTGGCCGATGTTCAAGATTGAGAGCTCAAAAAGCGGGCATCCATGTGTGGTCTATAATGGGAAATACCTCCACTCAAGCTACGACCCTGAGAGAGAGGCCCAAAAGCACCTCCTGTCCCACATCGGCGAAAGAGCCCCCGACACCGCGGTCGTCGTAGGACCAGGATTAGGCTACATCGGCGCGGAGCTTCGTAAACGTGGGATATTCACGATTCAGGTGTTCTTATCCGCATTGACCCACTCCGCAGCAATTGAACGAGGAGATGTAGCCTGGCATCCCGAGGATACCTGCAAAACTACCGGAACCGCAGCGGGTGATGCATTCGATGCGAGAGCCCTTCGTGCTTTTCTTCGATCCGTCTTGAGCGATACCGACAGCGTAGGGCTTGAGGTGCTGTCTTGGCCCCCATGCTTGGAAGCGTTTCCAGATGAATCTGAGAAAGCTCTTGGTGCAATTGCAGATGTCGTGCGTGAAAGTAATGCTAATCTGACCACGATTGCGGCATTTGGACCACGATGGTTTCGCAACCTGTGTTCGAATTTCCGTGACAGTGCTTCTGGAAACACGGTACCCCCAACCTGTAAGCTCGTGGTGCTCGCGGCTGCAGGCCCTTCGCTGGAGTCTGCCGTTCCTGTACTGCAGGAATTGTACCGCTCGCTGTCACAGGGACAGAAAGATCAGCACCCGCGAAAACAGCAACCCGAAGTTGCGGATTGCGAGATCTGGGCCGTTGGCACTGCGTTGAGGCCGCTTTTGGCGGCAGGTATCCAGCCCAGTATGGTAGTAACAACCGATGCCGGTTATTTTGCCTTGGAACACCTGAACGCTGCACGCGGCTCATTTAACTACTGCATTGCAGCGCCACTCACTGCCGCGCGGGGCTTTACACGACGTGGCTCGGAGCACGTCGTCTTAAATCAGGGCTCAATTATCGAGCAAGAACTTTTCTCGCGTTGCCGCTTGCCGACAATACAGCTGCCAGCTAACGGCACGGTGGCAGGATCAGCCCTTGAATTGGCACTGCGTGTGTGCTCAGGGCGCGTGGTACTGGTTGGTCTTGATTTAGGGTACCGTGATATTCAGCCCCACGCGCGCCCCCATAGCTTTGAACACTATCTTTGGCGTAAAGAGTCCCGTCTGCGGCCAGTCTACAGCATGTTTGCGGCACGAGCGTTCGACCTCAGCACGCGCATGCCGCAAGGGCGGCGCACGACGCGCCAACTGGAAACATACGCAGGATGGTTCCTTTCTCGGGCCGATCTCATGCGGCACGCCGGTAAGGCTCTTTCCAACGCTACAGTTGAGATTAAGAGCCGTTCTCCGAAGGGTTTCACGGAACGTCCAACAAACGAATTGACAGAACAGGAACGCACCGGGGCTTTAGACAGCATGTTCCAGGCTTTGGAAACTCGCTTACAGCGTGTGGCAGCCATACATAGCCGGGAAGAGTTTCTGGCTTTACTGCATCCGCAGCGATTTGAACGGAGTGCATCCGAGTCGCGCTCAGACCATGAAGACCTACAGGTGTTGACCTACCTCAACTGTCGTGGGGTTATTAACTGCATCCATCAAGTTGACGCTGCTTCCTTTCGCACAGAACTGTTGCAGGCCGTTAAAGCAGCCCGCAAGCTTATCAACGATCAAAAACACGAGCACCGGCAGTGAGTCATACCGGCAGCTTGCTGCAGCGCAACCTTAGAGCATTGCTTGCTGGCGGCGGCGGAGCAAACAAAGCCACCGTCGCAAAGGTAGCCGCAAGCCAAGCCTCGCAAAGGTTGCAGATTGAAGCCTCACGTGTTGGAGGCATGAGCGAGCCCACAGCGACCTTAAACGTATCAGCTGCGCAGGGAGAACAAGAAACACCAGAGGGAATGCCGAATCAGGAAGGGGCGTTACTACTCCACTCACGCTATCGACCGATGTCGGAGGCCCGCAAGTTTGCACGCGGAACTGAAATTGAAAGTTGTGACTACATGCTACTGTACGGATTCGGTTTAGGTTATGAGGCTGAAGCTTTGCTGGAAGCAGCCCCACAACTTGAGCTCCGAATTATTGAGCCCGACCCAGCACTGTTGTATAGCGCGTTTTCGGCACGGGATTTAAGCACACTACTCTACTCAGCCCACGTAAGTATTGTCTGCGAGGATAGCGTCGCCGAGGCGGTAGACAGACTGGATTACCTACCCTTCTTCTTCCCAAACCTTAGGACTACGAGCCTTCGAGCCAGGTTACCGGCGGACGAACAGTATTTCAAAAGTTTTGCCAGAAGTCTTGAGCGCTTTATTGCCGCTGCAGGAAACGATTACCGCGCCTGTGCCGCATACGGGCTACGATGGTGCGTAAACACGATCCGAAATCTCGCGCTCCTCGAGCGGGCGGAGCTGTATACCGAGCCCGCTCCAACCCCAGACTGGACTATAGTAGGCGCGGGTCCCAGCGCCGATCGCGCGGTGCAGCGCCAACACTCTGTCTCCACGATCTTCTGCGACACTGCAGTACCGGCCGCCGCTGCGTATGCGTACTCCAGACTTACCGCGGTCTCAATTGACCCCCAGCCCATATCACACCTGCATTATCTCGGAGTGTCTCTAAAAAACATCCATCTTTTTGCCGATCTGGGTTCCCATCACAATTTACTCCGGAAGTTCCCGCACATAACTTTCATCAGCTCGGGACATCCACTTCACACCTATCTTCATTCCCAAGGGATTCCGATAGGTCCACGCTTAGTGCGAGGTGGAAGCGTTTCTGAGACTGCTCTGCGCATAGCACACTATTCCGGGGCAACCGCAATTCAACTCTATGGTTTAGACTTTGCTTATCTTGCAGAAAAAAGTTATGTGGCCGGAAGCTGGATAGACTCGTACCTCCGCATTCGAAGCAACCGTCTAAACAGCATAAGCGACCAAAACTACGCGTTTCTTCAGCAGCGTAACGCTGTCCGATGCTCAGGCGTCACCCACGAACATCAACCCCCTACTTACCATACCGAGTTGCTCAACGAATACCGGGAAGCGTTTTTAGCAACCGCGAAAGAGCTCGGATTTACGTATCAGGCCGCCAAGTCATTTGACGCTCCTGGACGACTTCATGCCGACCGCCGGGTTTCACCAAGCCACGGAGCCACCCCCGATAGCCCTACCGCCACGTACCGGAGGGTAAAAGATGTGCTACAAAAGCTGAAGCAAGACTTGACCGCATTTCATATACCGACCGACGATTCCAGATTGAGCTCAACGTATCGCACACTTGGTGCGGCTGGCGCAGCTCTTGTCCCCGCGGCTATCTTCTATCACGAACGGCGAGGCTTAAGCCGATGCGAAGCTATGAAAACATCGTGTGACCTAATGATCATGGAAATCTCTCAGTTCAGCGGCGACGATACGTGAGTCCAGCGTATCCCACAAAGGAATCGGCAGGCTGGCAGTCGTAACTGGTATGGTAACCAATGAGCTCGGCGTCATCACAGCCGACGGCGTTTGCGTACTCTACGGCCACCGCGGCGGCCCCGGCTGAACATGCTGAACGGTCACGCACACCGACCTCTGTCACACCATCCGCATCCATCTTCACAAGTTTAGCCAGAATCTTGGCGTCGTTTGCTTCTCGCACCCAAGTGTGTGCTTCATCTCCCAAACCATGGTCGGTGAAGCCAAATGCAGGCCCATAATGGGTCAGATCGGTGGAGCCGATCACTGTGATGTCGTAACCATCCTGGCGTAGCGCCGCTTCGGCAAGTACCTTTGCCAGGCGGTGAACAAGCTCGGAATTCGGACCTACGCGGAGCCAAACCGTGCGCGCCGCGGGATTGAGATAACGAATCATCGGCAAAACCACCTCAACTGAGTTCTCCGAGTCTTCATCCGGCACGGTTTCAAAGTTATGGAGCACTAAATCACGTAGCTCAGCGTCCGCCTCAACCAACCCCAACGGCGTTTCGAAGGCGTCTTCAACCGCCACAACTAAAGGCGCAGATGATGAAAGATGCCCCCCAACAACAACCACTGTCTTGCTTCGTTCCAGAGTGCTGAGTGTGTCAAAAGCTAAGCGACCCGAAAATGTCCAACCGGCGTGCGGCACTACCACCGCACGCGACCGCGGCTTTTCAAGATCTCTGCAGCACCAGTCGTGCAGAACCAATTTGGTAGCTTTACCGGTCTGCGGATACCACCCGGCGGAAAGCTTACGTTGACGAACGTTTTCCGACATCACACTTCAATGATATCAGCGATATTGACAACCGTACACAAACACTCTTCACTTTTTTGCGTATTCACGTATACTGTGACTATGAAGGCTCGCTTTGCACAGGTATGTGCCGGAATTACTATTGCCGTTTTCGCTGTTGTTACCATCTTGTTCGTTTTGCGCCTGAATGAAGCGCACGAACGCAGCGTTCTCAACCGCCGGGCGCATTTCCAAGCCTTGAGTGAATTGCTGGTCGAAGCCTATGAGGCGGCAGGCTACTCCTTTGAAAATCTGGTCTGGGAGCGTTTTTCCGAGGAATTCGAGTTGTCACGCAGTGCTGGCGCAGTGTCAATAGCGTCCGCCGAGGGTAGACTTGAGTATGTTACTGCACAGGACATGTCCTACCTCGCTCCCGCAACTGTAATGCAACTTGAAGATAACCAAAGTGTACGGTCTGGTCGGAATGGGCGCTATCTGCTCACTCGCTCGCCACGTGAAACTCGATTCAGCGAGACGCTAACCACCCAAAGTGGGGAGTCCATTCATGTAGAGGCCGTGTACCCAACTCTTTCAAACTCCGATATTTTCACTCTTCTACGGGACTCGGCACTCATTCTCCTATCTTTCGCCGCACTAACACTAGTTGCAGCTTTGGGCCTTTATCTCCACAGTGCAGCGC